>NZ_CAWURG010000035.1:0-13766 GCF_963924895.1 uncultured Sphaerotilus sp. | reverse complement strand
CGCGCCGGCGCGTTCTCGCAGGACGCGCGCGGCCGGTGGTACCTGAACGTGTGCGTCAAGGTGGACGTGCCGAAGTCGGCGGGTACCGGGTCGGTCGGCATCGACCTCGGCCTGAAGACCGCGGCGACGTGCTCGGACGGCGAAGCGCTGGCGTCCGGCCTGTACCGCAAGCACGAGGGCGCGCTGGGGATCGCCCAGCGGGCGCGCAAAAAGGGCCGGGTGCGCGCGATCCACGCCAAGATCGCCAACACGCGCAAGGACGCGATGCACAAGTTCAGCACCGGGCTGGTCGAGCGCAATGCGGCGATCTTCGTCGGGAACGTGCAGGCCGGCGCGATGGTGAAGACCCGGATGGCGAAGTCCACGTTGGACGCCGGATGGTCCATGCTGAAGACGATGCTGGAATACAAGAGCCATCAGGCCGGCATCGTCTTTGAAGAGGTGAATGAAGCCTACACAACCCAGACGTGTTCGAGCTGCGGGGTCATTCCCGCGAGCAGTCCGAAAGGTAGGACAGGGCTTGGAATGAGGCGGTGGACTTGCTGCGAGTGCGGGGCGGAACACCACCGCGACGTGAACGCAGCCAAGAACATCGCCGCGCGCGGGCATGCGCGTCTCGCAGGAGGAATCCCCGTCCTTTAGGGCGGGGAGGATGTCAAGGATTGGCCCGCGTCTTGCAAGATGCGGGGGTGAAGTATCAGATCCGCCACCGCACCCACTACCGCTACACCCAGCCGCTGCGCAGCGCCACCCAGACGCTGTGCCTGACGCCGCGCCACACCGACACCCAGATCGTCCACCACTGGCGGCTCGATTCACCCACGCCGCTGCAGGCGCAGACCGACGCCTGGGGCAACCACAGCCATGTGCTGGCGGCAGGCGCCGGGGCGCGCATGCTCGGGTGCGAGGCGACGGGCATGGTCGAGGCCCTCGGCGCCTCGCTGCAGACCGATCCCCTCGGGCCGGATCCACGGCTCTACCTCATGCCCTCCACGCTGGCGCGCGCCGATGAGGCGCTGCGCCGCAGCGCGCTGGTCGCCGTGCGGGGGGTGGAGGGCAGCCGGGCGCAGGCGCTGGCGCTGGCCGAGCTGGTGGCGGAGCGTGTTCGTTACCAGCCGGGTTGCACCAACGCGAACACCACCGCGGCCGAGGCCTGGCTGGGCGGGGCGGGGGTCTGCCAGGACCAGGCGCATGTGCTGGTCGCCGCCTGCCGGGCGGTGGGGCTGCCGGCGCGGTATGTCAGCGGCTATTTCCACGCCCCCGACTCGCCCGAACTCGCCAGCCACGCCTGGGCCCAGGTCTGCCTGGACCCGGGCATGCGGCGCTGGCTCGGGCTGGACGTGACGCACCGCTGCGTGGTGGACGAGCGCCATGTGCAGATCGCGGTCGGTCCGGACTACGCGGCGTGTGCGCCGGTGCGGGGCGTGCGCAGTGGCGGCGGGGGCGAGCAGCTCTCGGTGTCGGTCGAGGTCACGCTGCTGCCTTGACCCCGAACAGCTACAGTTTTGCTGGCCAGACGTCGATATGGTTGCATCGGTGAGCTTCACCGTCACAGCGATACCGCCATTGCCATGATCAAAACCCTGCAACGTTTTCAGCGACTGCTGGGGTCGCGCTCCGAGACGACCACCGACACGCAAGTGCTCGACGAGTGGGCAGATACCCGTGGGCACCGGCTCAAGCGGGTCCGTCACGGGGATGGGCGCGTGGTGGAGTTCGAGTGGGAAGGGCGCCGTGGCCGTCTGGAATGGGGGCCGAGCAAGCGCGCCTACATCCCGCAGTGGGAACTGCGGGTGTGCATCGAGGCCGGCTTGCCGCAGCATCTGGAGATGCTGCTGATGTCGCGCTCGCTGGCGCAGCGCCTCGACTCGCAGGCCTACCAGACCCTCGTGCAGGACCACCAGACGGGCATCGACGCGACGCTGCCGGAAGAGGTGCGCTGGCTGTCGATGCTGGAGCGTGTGCCGGTGCCGTCCACGGTGGCTGGCTACGTGATGCTCTCGTCCTCGCCGCCCCATGCCCAGCGCTGGCTGGAAGGCGATCTGCTCAGCCGCGTCAGCCGCGCGGCCCACAACTGGCTGGGCGACGATGCACCGCTGGTGCTGATGACCTTGCGCGGGCGGATCTACCTGCGCACGGAGGCGCTGGTGACCGAGGTGGCGATGCTGGACGGGGCCTGCAACCTCGCCAATGCGGCAGCGACTTCGGCGCGGCTTCTCATGTCGAAGGCGACGCCTGTGGCGCGCGAGGTGTCCAGCGGCCGACTGGTGCACACCTCCCGGCTGGACGAGCCATCGGTGATGGAGATCCCCATGGACTCGGACATGATGGCGCTGGGCATGCCGTCACGCCTCGGTCCGCGCACGGACATCCCGGTGTAAGGACACCGCACGCCGACGTTCCCCTCAGGCGCCCGCCTTGCGGGCGTGTTTCCACGCCAGTTCTGCCATCGGCCGCGCCCCGGCACCCGCCTGTCGCGCCTGCGCGCTCGATGCCGTGCCGTCCACCACCCGCCGCGCGATGCCTTGCAGGATCGCCGCGATGCGGAACATGTTGTAGGCGAGGTAGTAGTCCCAGTCGGGCATCAGCGCTTCAAGGGTCAGCCCTCCGCTGCGCCCCTCGTTGACCCGCGTCAGATAGCGCTGCACGTACTCCGCCTCGGACGGAATCCCCAGCGGCGCCAGATCCACGCCGCCGATGCCCCGGAAGGTGCCCGGCGGGATGTGCCAGGCCATGCAGTGGTAGCTGAAATCGGCGATCGGGTGGCCGAGCGTCGACAGCTCCCAGTCCAGCACCGCCAGCACCCGCGGCTCCGTCGGGTGGAACATCAGGTTGTCGAGCCGGTAGTCGCCGTGGGCGATCGCGACCTGCGTGTCGTCGCGGGCATAGGCGGGCAGGTGCGCGGGCAGCCAGTCGATCAACCGGTCCATCTCGGGGATCGGCTCGGTGACCGAGGCGAGGTACTGCTTGCTCCAGCGCGCGGTCTGGCGCTCGAAGTAGCTGCCCGGCCGGCCGTAGTTGCCCAACCCGATCGCCACCGGATCGACCCGGTGCAGCGCCGCCATCACGCGGTTCATCTCGTCGTAGATGGCACCACGCTCAGCGCGGTCCATATCCGGCAGCGTCTGGTCCCACAGTACCCGGCCAGCGACATGCTCCATCACGTAGAAGGCCCGGCCGATGACGCTTTCGTCCTCGCACAGCAGGTGCATCTGCGCGACCGGCACATCGGTCGCGGCCAGCGCCTGCATCACGCGGAACTCGCGCTCGATGGCGTGCGCGGACGGCAGCAGCTTCGCCGCCGGCCCCGGCTTGGCGCGCATCACGTACAGGGCGCCCGGCGTTTCCAGCTGGTAGGTCGGGTTCGACTGCCCGCCCTTGAACTGGCGGACGCTCAGCGGCCCGGCGAAGCCCGGCAGGCGCTCGGCCAGCCAGCGCTCCAGGGTGGCAACGTCGAAGGCTTGCCCGTCGGCGACCGGGCGGGTGCCGGACTGGGCGGCGGCGTGGGTGTCCATGTCAGCGTGCTCCTGGGAAGGGATGCAGGAAAGGGGGGCCGGAAGGGCGTTCAGCGTTCCGAGATCGCCAGCAGCTTGTCGCGCGAGAGCACGACCAGCCGCGTTGGCTCGACCCGCACCGCGCCTTCGCGCTCGAAGCCCTTCAGCTCCTGGTTGACGCGCTGCCGGGAGGCGCCGACGAGCTGCGCCAGATCCTCCTGCGCGAGCTGCAGGCCGATGCGGGTCTCCTCGCCGTGGGGCACACCGTAGGCGCGGGCCAGCGTCAGCACCTGCTTGGCGAGCCGGGCGGCCAGCGGCTTGGTGTTCAGGTCCTCGAAGGACGCGAACATCAGCCGCATCCGCCGGCAGTTCAGCCGCAGCAGCGCCTCGGCCAGTTCGGCGTGGCGCGACAGCAGGTCGAAGAAGTCGTGCTTGCGCACGATCAGCAGCGTGGTCGGGCCGTGGGTGGTGGCATCGTGGGTGCGCGGCAGGCCGTCGAAGAGGGCGATGTCGCCGAACCAGGTGCCCGGCTCGACATAGGTCAGCGTGATCTGCTTGCCCGACATCGACACCGAACTCACCCGCACCGCGCCGCTGGCCACGCCCACCCAGTCCACGGGTGGTGCGCCGCGCGTGGCGACCTGCACGCCGTCCGGGTAGCGGCGGATGATGGTGCGGTTCAGGATGTCCTGGCGCAGCGCGGGCGAAAGCTTCGCGTACCAGGAGCCGGACTCGATGTGTTGGCGTTCTTCAGGGGTCAGGACGGGCGTCGTCATGCGGGCAGGATTCCAGTTCTCAGGTGCTCAGGTGCGCTCAAGTGCGCAGGTACTGCGCGAGCAGCTTTTCCATCGTCGTCTGGCGCTCGCGGTGGTGGAGCCACTGCGAGGGCGACAGGTTCATCGCGCGCACGACGGTGTGGTCAGCGCCGATGTCGAGCACGTTGATGCACGCCGGCGCCTGCTCCATCCGGCCGAAGAAGGCGCGTGTGCCGGCCAGCGCGCTGGACAGCAGCGCCCGGTTCACGCCGCCGTGCAGCACCAGCAGGGCGCAGTCCCAGTCGTCGCAGGCGGTGAAGCGGGCCATCGCGGGCAGGCAGCGGTCGAGCAGTTCTCCCACGCTTTCGCCACCCAGGAAGCGGTGCTGCTCTACGGCGTCCAGCGTGCCGCCACTCTCGAATGCCCCGAGGAAAGCCTCGCGGATCCCCTCCTTCGGCAGGTCCGACAGGCGCCCTGGGCGGATTTCCTGCAGCGCCTCGTCGACTTCGATGGCTGTGCCGGAGCCCGCCGCGGCGAGCACGCGCTGCGCGGTCTCCACCGTGCGCGGCAGGCCGCTGACCAGCACGCGATCGAAGGTGACCGCCGACGCGGCGAACAGCGCGCCCGCGGCATCGGCCTGCGCACGGCCGGTGGCGTTGAGTGGCACGGTGTCGGGCGGGACCGGGGTGCCGTCGTCGAGGAAGTAGTCGACGGAGCCGTGGCGCATCAGGTAGAGGCGTCGGCGCGGGGGCAGGGTCTGCGTCATGTCGGGTCGGGTTTCTGGTCCGTGGTCGGTCAGCGGAACTGCGGCGCACGTTTCTCGCGCCACGCGGCCAGGCCTTCGCCGCCGTTGTCGTGGTTGATGTTGGCAATGAAGGCGTCGCGTTCGCGGTCGAGGTGGCTGGCCAGCGGCAGGGTGGCGGCGTCCGCCGAGAGCCGCTTGACCGAGGCGATCACGTTGGGGGCGAAATGTGCCAGCGATGCCGCCAGCGCCAGGGCTTCATCGAGCGCCTGCCCGGGGTCGGTCAGGCGGTTGACGAGGCCCGCGCGCTGCAGATCCGCCGCGCTGCGCACCTGCGCCAGCCACAGCCACTCCAGCGCCTGCTGGCGGGGCAGCAACTGCATCAGCGCCTGCACCGCGCCACCATCCGGCGACGCACCGATGCGGCCGTAGGCGAGGCCGAATCGGGCGGTGGTCGAGGCGACGAGCAGGTCACAGGCCAGCGCCAGCGAGCAGCCGGCACCCGCTGCCGCGCCTTCGACCGCGGCGATCACTGGCAGCGGATGCGCCCGCATCGCGGCGATCCAGCCGTGCAGCGCGTCCACGCGGGCCGCCTGCACTTCGGGTTGGCCACGCACGGCGGCGAGCTGGTTCAGGTTGCCGCCGCCGCTGAAGTGGCCGTCCGCGCCGGTCAGCACGATGGCGCGCAGCGTCGGGTCGCGGGCGGCGTCGTCCAGTGCCGCAATCGCGGCCGCATAGATGGTCGGCGACAGCGCGTTGCGGGAGGCAGGGTCGCGCAGCGTCAGCACCAGGGTGCTGTCGTGGCGGGAGATTTGCAGTTCGGCGGGCAGGGTCGTGGACATCGCCGAAGATTCTGGCATGGAAAAAAGAACGATCGTTCGTTCTTTTCATCGCAAACGGTTGCGGCGAAGTCGGTGTTTACCCGTGGGTCAAGCCAGGCGGGCGCGCAGCCGCTCCAGCGCCATCTGCAGCGTTTCATCCCGTTTGGCGAAGCACAGCCGGGCGATCTGCTGGTCGCGCCCGTCCGGGTAGAAGGCCGACAGTGGAATGGCCGCCACGCCCACCGTGCGCGTGAGCCACTCGCAGAACGCAGCTTCGCCCAGCCCGGCGATCTCCGGGGCGAGGCCGCTGTAGTCCACGCTCTGAAAGTAGGTGCCTTCGCAGGGCAGCAGGCGCAAGCCGGTCCCGGCCAGCCCGGCGCGGAACAGGTCGCGCTTGCGCTGGTAGAAGGCGCCGAGTTCGCGGTAGGGCGCCGGATCGGCCATGTAGGCGGCCAGCGCGTGCTGCATCGGCGTGTTGACGGTGAAGACGTTGAACTGATGCACCTTGCGGAACTCGGTCATCAGCGGCGCGGGCGCGGCGACGAAGCCGACCTTCCAGCCGGTGACGTGGTAGGTCTTGCCGAAGCTGGAGATCAGCACGCTGCGGGCAGCGAGTTCGGGGTGGCTGGCGACGCTGAGGTGCGCGGCGCCGTCGTAGACCATGTGCTCGTAAACCTCGTCGGACAGCAGCAGGATCTCGGTCGGGCGCAGCAGGTCGGCAAGCTGCTGCTGTTCGGCGGCGGTCCAGACGGTGCCGGTCGGGTTGTGCGGCGTGTTGACGAGCAGGGCGCGGGTCTTCGGCGTGATCGCAGCGGCGAGGGCGGCGAAGTCGGGGCGGAAGGTGCCGGCTGTCAGCGCGACGTGGACCGGGGTGGCGCCGGCCAGCACGATGCTCGGCGCGTAGCTGTCGTAGCACGGGTCCAGCACGATGACCTCGTCGCCCGGGTGCACGAGCGCCAGCACGGCGGTGATGATGGCCTGCGTGGCGCCCGCCGTGACCGTCACCTCGGTGGCGGCGTCGTAGCGGTGGCCGTAGAGCGCCTCGACCTTGGCGGCGATGGCCTCGCGCAGCGCGGGGATGCCGGCCATCGGCGGGTACTGGTTGTGGCCGGCGTCCAGCGCGTCCTTGACCGCCTGCATCAGGCGCGGGTCGCCATCGAAGTCCGGGAATCCCTGGCCGAGGTTGACCGCGCCGCACTGGGTGGCGAGTGCCGACATGGTCGTGAAAATCGTGGTTCCAACTTGCGGCAGGCGGCTGGTGATGGTGGGGGTGCGGGCGGTGGGCGTCATGGTGGTGGCTCGCGTGGGTGCCCGCGTGCGCGGGCATGACGGGGAGGAGGGTGCGCTGCGGGTCCGTGGGTCAGAGGCCGTCGCTGGCGGGGCGGTCGGCGGCGAGGCCGAGCATGGCGCGCTCGATCAGCGGGCGGGTGAGTTGGTCGGAGAGCAGCTCGGCGAAGGTGTAGACGAAGTTGCGCAGGTAGGCGCCGCGCTTGAAGGCGATGCGCGCCACGTTCGGCCCGAACAGGTGGCCGACGGGCCGCGCGACCAGATCCCCGCCCGGTGCGCACAGCGGGTCGTCCGCCACCGCCATCTCGGCCACGATGCCCACGCCCAGTCCGAGCCGCACATAGGTCTTGATCACGTCCGAGTCGATGGCCTCCAGCACGAAGCTCGGCTTCAGCTGGCGCTGCTCGAAGGCCGCGTCGATCTTGGAGCGGCCGGTGAACGAGGGGTGGTAGCTGATCAGCGGCTCGGCGGCGATCTGCTCCAGCGTCAGCCGCTCGACCCGCGCCAGCGGGTGCGCCGTGGGCACGACGACGACGTGGCGCCACTCGTAGCAGGGCAGCGTGACCAGATCGTCGTACTGCGTCAGGCGCTCGGTGGCCATGCCGATCTCGGCCGAGTCGTCGAGGATCATCTGCGCGACCTGCTCGGGCGTGCCCTGGTGCAGGCTGACCGCGACCTTGGGGTAGCGGGTGCGCAGGGCGGCCACGGGGGTCGGCAGCACATAGCGGGCCTGCGTGTGGGTCGCGGCGATGGACAGGGTGCCGGCTTCCTGGCGCGAGTAGTCCTCGCCGATGCGCTTGAGGTTGGCGACCTCGCGCATGATGATCTCGATCGAGGTCAGCACCTGCCGGCCCGGCTCGGTGACGCGGCGCAGGCGCTTGCCGTGGCGGGCGAAGATGTCGACGCCCAGCTCTTCCTCCAGCTCCAGGATGGCCTTGGAGATGCCGGGTTGCGAGGTGTGCAGGGCCTTGGCGGTCTCGGTGAGGTTGAGGTTGCGGCGCGCCGCTTCCTGCACGAAGCGGAACTGGTGCAGGTTCATGCCGGCAGCAGCGTCAGCGCCGCGCGGGCGATGGCCAGCGTCACGGCGTCGAGTTCACCGATGGCGGCGGTCGTGGCGATCTCCACCCCGGGGAAGTGCGCGCGGGCGTTGTCCAGCAGCAGCGGCAGGTCCCGCCGCACATGGCCGCCCGCGCCGAGGAACAGCGGCACGACCGTGACCGCGGTGCAGCCCTGCGCGACCAGCTCGGTCACGCCGGCTTCCAGGTTGGGGGTCATCAGCTCCAGGAAGGCGAGGGCGACGGGCCGGCCGCCGGACTCCGTGCGCATGTGGGCGGCGATGGTGTGGAAGGGCGTGGCCCAGGCGGGGTCGCGTGCGCCGTGGGCGAAGAGCAGGATGCCGTGCATGGGGTGGTTTCCTTGTTCAGCGAATCAACGGTAGCGCACCAGCCAGCTGAAGGCGCCGAGCGACATCAGCAGGTAGAGCGCGCTGGGGAGACTGGCCGCCAGCCATGGCGTCCACTGGTGGAGCAGCCCGAGGTGGCCGGTGACGTTGTTGAGCAGCACGAAGCTGATGCCCAGCAGGATGCCGCCGAAGACCTTGAGCGAGATCCCGCCTGCACGGGCGTGCAGGTAGGCGAAGGGCAGCGCCAGCGCCATCATCACGAGGCAGGCCAGCGGGTAGAGGGCCTTCTTCCAGAACTTGATCTCGTAGCGCTGGGCGGACTGGTCGTTCTCGGCCAGGTGGGTCATGTAGGTGTAGAGCGCCATCGTGGACATGGTGTGCAGCGGCAGCACGGCCGAGGCCACCACCTGCCGCGTCAGCCCCGATGGCCAGCGCAGGTGCTCGAGCGCCTGGTCGGGGGCGAGCGAGGGCGTGCTGTCGGCGGACCACTGCGAGATGCGCACGTCGTCGAGCTGCCAGACGCCGTCCGTGCCGATGGTGGCGCGGGCCGCGGTGGTGCGGGTGCGCAGCTCGCCCTTGGGGCCGAACTCGAAGATCCGCACTTTCTCGACCGAGCCGTTGTCGCGGGCGACGCCGACGTTGAGGGTGTAGCGGTGTTCGCCGTCCTCGGCCATCCGGCTGTCGCGCAGCCAGACGCCGCCACGCTCGGTGTCGAGGCGGCCCGTGCGCATCGACTCCAGCACGGTCGCCTGCGTATCGCACCACGGCGCCACGAAGTCGCCGACGATGAAGGTGACGGCGGCCATCGCCAAGCCAAGCTGGGCCAGCAACTTCAGCGCCAGACCGGGCCCGAGCCCGCCGGTGCGCAGGATGGTGAACTCGCTCGACTGCGCCAGCCGCGCCAGCGCATAGATGGCGCCGATCAGCACGCCGATGGGCGCCAGTTCGTAGACATGGCCCGGCACCTGCAGCGCGCAGACCAGCAGGGCCTGGGCGAGCGTGTAGCCCTCCTTGCCGACGTTGTCGAGTTCGCCGACCAGGTCGATGAACAGGAACAGGCCGAGGAAGGCGAGCATCACGAAGGCGGTGGCGCCGAGGATCTCGCGGTAGAGGAGGCGGCGGATGGTGCGCATGAGGTGGGGTCCGGGTCAGCGCATGCGCCAGCGCAGCAGCCCGAGCGAGCCCAGCAGCAAGCCGCCGTGCAGGACCACGAGCGCGCCGGCCGCACCGAACTTGCCGGTGCCGACCCAGGCCTGGGTGAGGTTGATCAGGTTGAAATAGACGACAAAGCCCAGCAGCGCCACCAGCAGCACCCAGTTGTTGCCGCCCCGCGGCCCGCCGGAGGCCAGCCCGATGCCCCACAGCAGCATGTTGAACGCCGCCAGCACCATGCCGGCACGCCAGACCAGCTCGCCCTGTGCCCGCAGGCTGGGCGCTCGGAGCAGGTCGAGCGTGTCGAGCGCCTTGGGTGGGCGCTCCTGCAACTGCGACATCGCCTTCTCGCCGATGCGCACCTCGTACTGGTCGAAGCGCGAGATCGTGCGCGTGCCGCCGGTGAGGTTCAGATCGGTGCGGGCGCCGTTGTTCAGCAGCAGGCGCCGGCCGCCGTCGCTGCCCGGCTCGATGCGGCCGGCCTGCGCCGTGGTGACCGACTCGCGGCCCTCGCGCTGGTCGAGGATGAAGATGTGGTGCCCGATGGCGCTGCCCGAGGTCTGCTTGTCGAGGAAGAACACCCGGCTGCCGTCGCCGGACGACTGGAACTGGCCCGGCGCCACCCGCGAGAGGTCCGAGCGCTGCTCGTAGCGGGCGCGCAGGTCGACGGTGTTGCGGTTCGACCAGGGCCACACGACCAGCATCAGCGCGGCGACGGCCAGCAGCACCGGCGCCGCGAAGCGCAGCACGGGCGGCACGAAGCGCTTCAGCGACAGGCCGCTGCTGAACCAGACGGCCATCTCGCTGTCCCGGTAGAGCCGCGTCAGCGTGGACACCACCGAGATGAACAGCGACAGGCTCAGCATCGTCGGCAGGTGGCCCAGCGCGGTGTAGCCCAGCAGCAGCACGACGTCCTGCGGCGAGACCTCTCCCCCGGCGGCCATGCCGAGCACGCGGATCAGCATCATCGTCAGCACGATGGTCAGGATGACCACAAGGGTGCCGCCGAAGCTGCGGGACAACTCTTTGCGTAGGGTGGAATCGAATAACATCAGTGCGTACAGGAGCAGCGCGGAATTATGGACGTTCAAACACTCACGGCGGCAACGCAAGACTATTCGAAGCTGGTCACCGACGCACTGGTGGTCATCGTGCCACCCGAGACGGGCACCTGGCGCCTGCCGGCAGCGGTGCGCAAGCTGGTCGACGATGCGGTTGCCCAGGGCGATCTGGCCCTCAAGGCGGGTCGCACGCTCTACATCCACCGCCCATCCGGCCTCAAGGCGCCGCGTCTGGTCGTCGCCGTGGCGGCCGATGGCAGCGGCAAGGCCTGGCGCAAGGCGCTGGGTGCCGCATTCGGCTTGCTGAAGGGCAGCGGCGCGGAGCGCGCGGCGCTGGTCTGGGCCGGCGCGGGCGAACCGGACGCCGCGATGGCCGAAGCCGCCGTCTGCGTCGCGCAGGACGCCGTCTACGTCTACCGCCACACCAAGCCGAGCGCATCCGAAGCGCCGAAGTGGGTGCGGCTGGACCTCGTCTGCGGCGAAGCGGCCCAGGCGGATGCGGACGCCGGTCTGGCCCGCGGTCGCGCCATTGCGGCCGGCAGCACGCTGGCCCGCGAAGTCGGCAACCGCCCCGGCAACCACTGCACGCCGTCGATGCTGGCCGACCATGCCCGCGCGCTCGGCAAGGAACAGCCGGGCCTCAAGGTCGAGGTGCTGGACCGCAAGGACATCGAGAAGCTCGGCATGGGCGCCTTCCTGGCGGTCGCGCAGGGCTCCGAGGAGCCGCCGAAGTTCATCGTGCTGCGCTACCAGGGCGCCGGCAAGAAGGACGCCCCGACCGTGCTGGTCGGCAAAGGCATCACCTTCGACACCGGCGGCATCTCGATCAAGCCGTCCGCCGAGATGGACGAGATGAAATTCGACATGGGTGGGGCGGCCAGCGTGCTGGGCACCTTCCGCGCCATCGCCGAACTCAAGCCGAAGATCAACGTCGTCGGCCTGATCCCGACCTGCGAGAACATGCCCGACGGCCGTGCGATCAAGCCGGGCGACGTCGTGACCTCGATGTCCGGCAAGACCATCGAGATCCTCAACACCGACGCGGAAGGGCGCCTGATCCTGTGCGACGCGCTGACCTACGCCGAGCGCTTCAAGCCCGCGGCCGTCATCGACATCGCCACGCTGACCGGCGCGATCATCATCGGCCTGGGTTTCCAGCACGCCGGCCTTTTCAGCCCCGATGACGCGCTGGCCGACGCGCTGCTGCTGGCCGGGCGTGCGTCGCACGACACCGCCTGGCGGATGCCGCTGGACGAGGAGTACGACGAGGGCCTCAAGAGCCACTTCGCCGACATTCCCAACATCGGTGCCCGAGCGGGTGGCGCGATCACGGCAGCGAAGTTCCTGCAACGCTTCACGGGCAAGTACCGCTGGGCGCATCTGGATGTCGCTGGCGTGGCGTTCCGTTCCGGTGCGGCCAAGGGTGGCACGGGCCGGCCGGTGCCGCTGCTGACGCACTACCTCCTGGGTCAGGCAGGCTGATCAGTTGGCATGACCGCGGTTGCCTTTCATTTCAATGTGCCGGACCGGCGGGCCTACACCTGCCGGTTGCTGCGCAAGGCCTACCGAGCCGGTGCCCGCGTGGTGGTCACCGGCGAGTCGGCGCAACTGGCCGAACTCGACCGGCTGCTCTGGACCTTCGAGGCGCTCGAGTTCATCCCGCACTGGCGCGGGCCTTCGGCGGATGAACTGCCCACGCGCCTGCAAGCCACGCCAGTGCTGCTGGCCACGGGCCACAGTGCCCGCTTCGGGCACGACGTGCTGGTCAACCTCGGTCGGGACGTGCCGCAGGCCTACACGCAGTACGCGCGGGTCATCGAGGTGGTCGGACGCGATGACTTCGACCGGGACGGCGCGCGCGGTCGCTGGCGTCAGTACAGCGCCGAGGGCTGCGCGATCGAACGCCATGAGGTGGGCGGGTGACCGCGGCCCTGCGTGCGCCGCCGGACGATGTGCCGACCTTGACCGAGGTGGTGCGGCCGTCCGAGCTGGCGGTGCCCCCGGATGTTCCGGTGGCGATCCGGGAGTCTCCGATTGACGAGGAACGCCTGACGCTGCAGATCCTGGGCGAGGTGCAGGCCAGAGCGGATGCGCTGCTCGAAGCCGGGCTGCGTGCGCGTCTGCCGCCCTTGCTGGAACAGCTGGTGGAGGGCCTGCTCCGGGAGCTTCGGGCCGAGCTGTCCTCCGGTCTGGCCGGTGTCGTGCGCGAGGCTGTCGATCGGGAACTCGCGCGGTCCCGCGTCTCCTGAATTCTTAAGAGCTGTTCGGATCGGCGCGCGCTGTGCACCTGGGGCATGGACCAAGCGTTATCTGAGGGCTTTCCCGATTCGAGGCCCGGCCCGCTGGAGGTGCCTGCAGATTTCGGGTAAGTTCCGCGGCTGTGTTGTTCAAGCCTGTCGTCGGCGGGTCTTTCACCTTGTTCCAGCAACTGGAGTTCCATTCCATGAATCACAAGCTCAACGTCGTCATCGCCGCAGTTGCACTGGCAGCGGCCACCCAGGTCAGCGCCCAGGAAGTGGTCAAGATCGGCCACGTTGCCCCGACCAGCGGCGGCATTGCCCACCTGGGCAAGGACAACGAGAACGGCGCGCGCATGGCGATCGACGAACTCAACGCCAAGGGCGTGTCGATCGGCGGCAAGAAGGTCAAGTTCGAACTGCTGGCCGAAGACGACGGTGGCGACCCGAAGCAGGGCACGGCCGCGGCGCAGAAGCTGGTGGACTCGAAGGTCTCGGGCGTGGTGGGCCACCTGAACTCGGGCACCTCGATCCCGGCCTCGAAGATCTACAGCGACGCGGGCATCCCGCAGATCTCGCCGTCGGCGACGAACCCGAAGTTCACGCGCCAGGGCTTCAAGACGACGTTCCGCGTGGTGGCGGACGACGTGCACCTGGGTGGCACGCTGGGCCGGTATGCGGCCAAGGAGCTGAAGGGCAAGTCGATCGCGGTGATCGATGACCGCACGGCGTACGGGCAGGGCGTGGCCGACGAGTTCGAGAAGGGCGTGAAGGGCGCGGGCGGCAAGACGGTGGCGCGCGAGTTCACCAACGAC
>NZ_CAWURG010000034.1:0-23401 GCF_963924895.1 uncultured Sphaerotilus sp. | reverse complement strand
GCCGTCCGAGCACGTCGCCGCGGTCTTCAGGCCGAGGTCGATGCCGACCGACCCGGTACCCGCCGACTTCGGCACGTCCACCTTGACGCACACGTTCAGGTACCACCGGCCGCGCGCGTCCTGCGAGAACGCGCCGGCGCGTAGATCGAAGCGGTTCAGCCCGTGGCTGTCCCACAAACCAAACCTGTGCCCGAGGAACGCGATCTGCCCGGCCTTGTACTTCGCGCCGCCCGCCTTGAACGGAATCCAGCCCAGCGAATACTTCGCCGACTTCGCGTTCGACACCCGCCAGTTCAGCCTCGACTTCTTGAACTGCTTGCGCCGGGTGGCGTATTCCTCGCACACCAGCTGAACCGTCGCGCTGCCCACCTACACGCTTCGCACTTCGAGTACCCCGCCGTGAGCCTCTGCAGGTCGAACCCGCTGAAGAACTCGCGCCGCTCCCGGATCGCCCGCGAACTCGTCTCGTTGCAGTAGTTCCACACCTGATTCACCTCGCGCGCCATCGCAGACAGCACGGCGGCGTGCTTGTCCTTGATGCGCAGCTTGAGGGTCTTCACGGCTTCCATCCGGCAACTGTATTTCCATACATATCGGTTGACAAGCCGGAACGGCTTGGACGCTCGACCGCGGGCTGAACCCCGGGGCTTGTCGCTTCGTCCGGGTCAAGTCAACCCAACGCTGGTCGATAGATCTGGCATGCGCCCGATCCGCCGACCTCCAGGAGGTCCTTCATGCATCCACTGTTTGCCCAGTTGCTTCAGCGACGTGCAGCGCAGCACGAGTCGATCCCCGGCCACATCCTGCGCACGACGCTGCCACCGTCGCGCGAGATGTCCATCCGGCGTCCTGGTGCAGGCAACCGCCCCGGCAGCGGGATGGTGCTGTTCATGAACCAGCCGCCGCGCGCCACGCTCGGTCGGCCCTGCCCCACAGCGTCCGCGGCCATCGACATCGTGCTGGAGGACCTGCAGGCGATCGCCCCCGCGGACACGGTCGACACGGCGCAGATCCGGACCGCCCGTCCACCCGCTGAGCCCGACGGTGTCCACCTGCGCATCGACCCGCAAGACCACCAGCGCGTGCGCATCAGCGGCAGCATGCGCGAGGTGTGCGCAGCGCTGGACGCACTGATCGCCGTGCAATGAAAAAAACCGGGCAAGCCCGGTTTTCGAATCGACGAAGTCGGCCGACACGCGGCCGTGCGCCGATCAGCCCATGTGCAGGCCGCCGTTGCAGCTGAAGTCCGCACCGGTCGTGAAACCCGAATCCTCGCCCGCCAGCCAGGCGACGATGGAGCCGATTTCTTCCGGCGTGCCCAGGCGCTTCACCGGGATGGTGGCGACGATCTTTTCCAGCACTTCCGGCTTGATCGCGCGGACCATGTCGGTGCCGATGTAGCCCGGGCTGACGGTGTTGACCGTGACACCCTTGCTGGCCATTTCCTGGGCCAGGGCCATCGTGAAGCCGTGCATGCCGGCCTTCGCCGCAGAGTAGTTGGTCTGGCCCGACTGGCCCTTTTCGCCATTGACCGAGCTGATCTGGATGATCCGGCCCCAGCCCTGGGCGACCATGTCCGCCACCACTTGCTTGGTGACGTTGAACATGCTGTTCAGGTTGGTGTCGATGACGGCGTCCCAGTCGTCGCGCGTCATCTTCAGGAACATGCGGTCCTTGGTGATGCCGGCGTTGTTGACCAGCACGTCGATGATGCCGTGCTCGGCCTTGGCACGCTCGAAGGCCTCGACGGTCGAGTCCCAGCTCGCCACATTGCCCACCGAGGCGTAGAAGGTGTAGCCGGCTGCAGCCTGCTCATCCAGCCACTTCTGGGCATCACGGGTCGGGCCACAGCCGGCGATGACCTTGAAGCCTTCCTTGTGCAGGCGACGGCAGATGGACGTTCCGATGCCACCCATGCCGCCAGTGACGTAAGCAACTTTCTGAGTCATGTTGTCTCTCCTTCTGATTCGAGCCTGTCCCCGATGGACAGGCTTCAGGCCCGAGTTCGGCCCCTGCTAACTGGGAACTGTGAACTGTGAACTGCGAAAACTCAGCGCTCGACCGTGAGCGCCACACCCATGCCGCCGCCGATGCACAGCGAGGCGATGCCCTTCTTGGCGTCGCGGCGCTGCATCTCGTGCAGCAGCGTGACGAGAATCCGGCAGCCGGACGCACCGATCGGGTGACCGATGGCGATGGCGCCACCGTTGACGTTGACCTTGCTGGTGTCCCAGCCCATTTCCTGGTGCACTGCGCAGGCTTGCGCGGCGAAGGCTTCGTTGATTTCCAGCAGGTCCAGGTCGGCCGGCGACCAGCCCGCGCGCTGCAGCGCCTTGCGTGCGGCAGGCACCGGGCCCATGCCCATGAACGCCGGATCCAGACCGGCGCTGGCATAGCTGGCGATGCGGGCCAGCGGGGTCAGGCCGAGGGCCGCCGCCTTGGCCGCCGACATCAGCACGACACCCGCAGCACCGTCATTCAGACCGGAGGCATTGCCCGCGGTGACACTGCCCGCCTTGTCGAACGCAGGGCGCAAACCGGCCAGTGCTTCGGCCGTGGACCGGCGGTTGATGAACTCGTCGCTGTCAAAGACGACCGGATCGCCCTTGCGCTGCGGGATCGACACGGCGGCGATCTCGTCCTTGAACTTGCCCGATTCCTGCGCGGCCGCGGCCTTCTGCTGCGAGCCCAGCGCCAGCGCGTCCTGCATCTCGCGGGTCACGCCGTACTTCCTGGCAATGTTCTCGGCCGTCGTGCCCATGTGGTACTGGTTGTACACGTCCCACAGGCCGTCGACGATCATCGAGTCGACCATCTTCCAGTCGCCCATGCGCTGGCCTTCGCGCGAGCCGGCCAGCACGTGCGGGCTCATGCTCATGTTTTCCTGGCCGCCAGCGATGACGATCTCGCTGTCGCCGTCGCGGATGGCCTGTGCCCCCAGCATCACGGCCTTCAGGCCAGAGCCGCAGACCTTGTTGATGGTCATGGCCGGCACGCCTTGCGGCAGACCCGACTTGATGACGGTCTGGCGGGCGGGGTTCTGGCCGGAGCCGGCCGTCAGCACCTGGCCGAAGATCAGCTCGCCGATCTGCTCGCCCGACAGGCCCGAGCGCTGCAGCAGCGCGCGCACCACGGTGGCACCGAGTTCCGGTGCGGGGGTCTTCGACAGGCTTCCGCCAAATTTGCCAACGGCGGTACGCGCGGCCGCGACAATGACGATGTCAGTCATTCAATTCTCCAAATACAAAATAGAAGTCGGTTCCAGCGTCCAGGGACACCGACACTCTATCTCAGACTGTCGCCGAACTGACATTCACACTTTGGCTTTCACGTACCGACCCGGTGCCGGCTCGATCGCCTTGTACTTGCGGCTGCCGAAGGACTTGGGCGCGGCCTTCTTCTTGCCCGCGTAGCCGGCCAGCCACTCGGACCAGTCGGTCCACCAGCTGCCCGGGTGGCTGGTCGCGGTGTCGAGCCATGCGTCGGCCGATGCAGCTGCAGTCTCGTTGGTCCAGAAGTTGCGCTTCTTCTTGGCGGGCGGATTGACCACGCCGGCGATGTGACCGGAGGCCCCCAGCACGAAGCGGTACGGACTCTTGAAGATCCGCGTGCTCATGTAGGCCGAGTCCCAGGGGACGATGTGGTCTTCGCGCGACGCATAGAGGTAGACCGGCGCCTTGATCGCACCGAGGTCGACCTTCTCGCCACACACCGTCAGCGCACCGGGCACCTTCAGCTGGTCCTGCAGATAGGTATGGCGCAGGTACCAGCAGTACATCGCGCCGGGCAGGTTGGTGCTGTCGGAGTTCCAGTACAGCAGGTCGAACGGCGGCGGCGTCTCGCCCTTCAGGTAGTTGCCGACGACGTAATTCCAGACCAGATCATTCGGGCGCAGGAAGCTGAAGGTGCTCGCCAGTTCCTTGCCCTTGAGCATGCCGGGGCCTTGCGGCGCGTCCGGCCCGATCGTCATCTCGCGCAGGCGCACGGAGCCTTCGTCGACGAAGATGTCCAGGATGCCGGTGCTGCTGAAATCGAGCAGCGTGGTCAGCAGCGTGAGGCTCGCCGCGGGGTGCTCACCGCGGGCAGCCAGCACGGCCAGTGCGGTGGACAGGATGGTGCCGCCGACGCAGAAGCCCAGCATGTCCAGCGTCTCGGCGCCGGTGATTTCCTGCGTGACGCTGATCGCCTTGAGGACCGCGTTCTCGATGTAGTCGTCCCAGGTCGTGGCCGCCATGTCATCGGTCGGATTGCGCCAGCTCACGACGAACAGGCGGTGGCCCTGTTCGACGGTGTAGCGGATGACCGAGTTGTCGGGCTGCAGATCGAGGATGTAGAACTTGTTGATGCACGGCGGCACGAACAGCATCGGCTTCTCGTACACCTGCGCCGTCAGCGGCTTGTATTCGATCAGCTGGAACAGCTCGTTCTCGAACACCACGGCGCCTTCGGTGGTGGCCACATTGCGGCCCACCTCGAACAGCGACTCGTCGGTCTGCGACACATGGCCCTGCTTCAGGTCCACCAGCAGGTGGTTCATGCCCTGCGTCAGGCTTTCGCCCTTGGTCTCGACCGCCTTTTTCAAGGCCTCGGGATTGAGCGCGAGGAAATTGGAGGGCGCCGCAGCGTCCACCCATTGCTGCACGGCGAAGCGGATGCGGGCACGGGTCTTCTCGTCCCCCTGCACGGCTTCGGACAGCTCCATCAAGGTGCGGGCGTTGAGCAGGTAGGTGGCCGCCGCGAAGCCGGCCAGCGGGTTTTCGCTCCATTCCGGGGCGGAAAACCGGCGGTCCTTGGGCAGGGTCACCTTTCCGCCGGCGCTCAGACTGCTGTTCCACAGCTCGCTGGCGCTGCGCAGATATTCCGCCTGGATGCGGGACAGATCGGCCTGCGGGATCTGCAGTTGCGACAGGGTCTTGAACAGACCGGCGACATCCTGCCCCAGCTCGGGTGCAGTGAACATGGACTTGCCAAACGGGTTCATTCATCTCCTCCGGTGCATGGAATACTGCATTCGAGGGCATTATGCATGCCGCATCCATACAGCCACCTTGCTAACTGCGTTGCAACAGATAACGGGAAATCCCCATGTACTTGGTCGCAATTGCGTGGCTTTATGTCACGTTGATGATGGCGCTGGCTGAAGCCACGAATCCCCACGGAACCATACTCGGCGCGGTATTCACGCTGCTGATCTACGGCATCGGCCCGCTCGCGCTGGTGATGTACCTGCTCGGCACGCCCATGCGCCGCAAGGCGCGGCAGGCCGCTGAATCGGCCGCAGCGGAAGACGCCAACACCGCCGCCGAAGGCGGATCGGAGGGACCGCCGCCGGCTTGATCGCCAGATCGATCGTTCAGCGGTTCAGCGCAGCCAGACCAGCGCCGCCATGCGTCCCGTGCGCGGTGCGTGCCGGTAGGAGAAATAGCGCTGCGGATCACTGAGCGTGCACCATTCTGGCGCGCCGTTGTTGCCGGCCATCCACTGCACCCCGGCCGCCGCCAGACGCTGGCGGGCCAGCGCCGGCAGATCGGCCAGCCACTTGCCCGGCTGGCCGGGCTGGAAACACGCGCCCGGCCGCTCGGGCGAGGCGCCAAAGGCCAGCAGCACATCGGCCCCGACCTCGAAGCGCGTCGGCCCGATGCACGGGCCGAGCCAGCATTCGATCTCGCTGGCCGGTGCATCTGCGAGCACACAGACATGCGCCAGCGTGGCCTCCAGCACCCCGCCGGCCAGCCCACGCCAGCCGGCGTGCGCGGCCCCCACAGCGCGCCCGCCGACATGCGCGAACAGCACCGGCAGGCAATCGGCCACCTGGATTTCACAGGCGATGGCCGACGATGCAGTCACGACCGCATCCGCCACCGGGGGTGTGGCGGGCGGTTCGGCCATCGACTCCAGCAGGTGCACCGCCACGCCGTGCACCTGCGACAGCAGCCGCGTCGGCCGACCGACCAGTTCCTGCAAGCTGGCCCGGTTCGTCGCGACCGCCGCGGGGTCGTCGCCCAGGCCATCCCGCAGGTTGAAGGCATCGAATGGCGGCTGGCTGACGCCGCCGGAGCGTGCCGTCATCACCGCACCGACGCGGGGGTGGGAGAACGGCGGCCGCCACCAGTCGTCCGGTGCGCGTTCGTCGAGACGCTCAGGCATCGGCATCCGGGCAGGACGAAGGTTGCGCCGCCTGGAAGGCCGGCAGCTGCATGCAGTTCTCGAAGATGCGCATGACCGTGGGGACATGGTCCAGGCGGCAGTCGAAGCGCTGGGCATTGAAGATCTGCGGCACCAGCAGGCAGTCGGCCATCGTCGGCGTGTCGCCATGGCAGAACGTGCCGGTCTCGGGCTGGTCGCAGAGCTGGCGCTCCACCACCTCCAGCCCGACTTCGACCCAGTGCCGGTACCAGGCGTTCTTGGCGTCCTCGCTGGCGCCGAGTTCCTTCACCAGATAGCGCAGCACCCGCAGGTTGTCGAGTGGGTGGATCTCGCAGGCGATGTCCTGGGACAGCGAACGCACCCGCGCGCGTCCGAGCGGATCGGCGGGCATCAGCGGAGGCTCGGGATAGACCTCGTCGAGGTACTCGATGATCGCCATCGACTGCGTGAGCGTGGCCTCGCCGTCCTTCAGCAGCGGCACCAGACGCTGCGGCGACACGGCCGCGTACTCCGGCCCGGTCTGCTCGTTGCGCACCAGATGCACCGTCCGGTACGCATACGGCAGCGCCTTCAGCGCCAGCGCAATGCGCACCCGAAATGAGGCAGACGAACGGAAATAGCTGTAAAGCTCCATGGTGGATGGCTCCTCTTTGTTCGTGCGGTTTGTTTCAGATCATGCCATGCGAAGCAGGCGATACACTGCCGGGATGCTACTGCCGCGACGTATCAAGCACTGCCGGGAGTGCGGGTCTCAGGTCCGCTACCAGATCCCCGCCGACGACAATCGAGAGCGTGCCACCTGCACGGTCTGCGCCACGATCCACTACGAAAACCCGCTCAACGTGGTGGGAACGGTTCCCTACTGGGAGGATCAGGTCCTGCTGTGCCGCCGCAACATCGAGCCCCGGCATGGCTACTGGACCCTGCCCGCCGGCTTCATGGAACTCGGTGAAACCCTCGCTGAAGGCGCGGTGCGCGAAACCGTCGAGGAGGCCGGCGCCCACATCGAACTCGACGGACTGTTCTCGGTCCTGAACGTCGTCAAGGTCGGGCAGGTGCATGTGTTCTACCGTGCCGCGCTGCTGGACACGGTGTTCGATCCGGGCCCTGAGACCATCGAGGCCCGGCTGTTCCGCCAGCAGGACATCCCCTGGCACGACCTGGCGTTCCGCACCGTGCGGGTGACGCTGGAACGCTATTTCGAGGACCGCGCGCGCGGTCAATTCGGCCTGCACTGCGCCGATATCGGCTGAGCACCTCAGCGTCTACCGACCACACCATGAACCTGCCTCGACCCGGCGCCCCCGGAGCGCCCCAGCCGGCGCCTGCCTCCGTGGCGGCCGCCCCCGCCAGACCGGCCCCCGCCGCCCGCGATGCGGCCACGGAGCGCCTGCGCGAGGACCTGCTCAATCCAGACCCGCTGCTGGACTGCCTGCTCGAAGTCTGCCGCCTGCACGGTGTCAACGCGTCGCGGGCCTCGCTGTCGGCGGGCCTGCCGCTGCAGGATGGCCGCCTCACGCTGGGACTGGCCGAGCGCGCCGCGCAGCGCGCCGGCATGTTCAGCAAGCTGCAGCGCGTCAAGCCGAACAAGATCGACGCCGCCACCCTGCCCGCCGTGCTGATCCTGCGCGGCAACGATGCCTGCGTGCTGCTGGGCTGGACCGCCGAGGGCGACGCACGCGTGCTGATGCCCGAGACCGGCCAGGGCGCGGTCGTCATGGCGCGCAAGGACCTGGCGCGGCGCTACAGCGGTGTCGTGCTCTACGTGCGTCCGCATTTCCGCTTCGACGAGCGCACGCCCGAAGTCCGCGCCACCAACAAGGGCCACTGGTTCTGGAGCGCCATCGCGAGCCAGCGGCTGGTCTACCGCGACGTGCTGTGGGCGGCCTTCCTGATCAACCTGTTCGCGCTGGCCTTCCCGATCTTCACGATGAACGTCTACGACCGGGTGGTGCCCAACCACGCGATCGAGACGCTCTGGGTGCTGGCGTTCGGGCTGATGCTGGTGCTGCTGGCGGACTTCTACATGCGCAAGCTGCGCAGCCACTTCGTCGACGAGGCAAGCGCGCGGATCGACGTGCAGCTGTCCTCGGTGCTGATGGAGCGGGTGCTCGGCATGCGCCTGGAGCACCGGCCGCAGTCGGTCGGCTCCTTCGCATCGAACCTGCGCGGCTTCGAGTCGGTGCGCGACTTCATTGCGTCGAGCACGGTGACCGCGCTGATCGACCTGCCCTTCGCGCTGATCTTCCTCGGCGTGATGGCGTGGATCTCGCCGTGGATGGTGCTGCCGGTGCTGCTGGCCTTCGTGCTGATCCTGGCGATCGGCTATGTGCTGCAGCAGCGCCTGCACGAACTCTCCGAGTCGACCTACCAGGCCAGTGCCCAGCGCAATGCGACGCTGGTCGAAGCGCTGACCGGCATCGAGACCATCAAGACCCAGGCCGCCGAGAGTGTCATCCAGGCCCGCTGGGAACGCGCCAACCAGTTCCTCGCCCAGACCAATGTCCGGATGCGGGCGCTGTCCAGCACCGCCAGCTACGGCACCAACTGGCTGGCCCAGGTCGTCAACCTCAGCATCGTGCTGATCGGCGTCTACCTGATCTCGCAGCGCGAGCTGACCATGGGTGCGCTGATCGCCTGCACCACGCTGAGTTCGCGGGCGCTGGCGCCGGCCGGCCAGATCGTCGGCCTGCTGATGCAGTACCAAGGCGCACGCACCGCGCTGGAGTCGCTGAACAAGGTGATGGCGAATCCGGTCGAGCGCGAGGCCGGCCAGAACTTCCTGCACCGGCGCGAACTGAAGGGCGACATCGAGTTCCGCGACATCAAGTTCGCCTACCCCGGCCGGGATGATCCGGTGCTGGACGGCATCAGTTTCCGCATCCAGCAGGGTGAGCGCGTGGCGCTGATCGGCCGTGTCGGCTCGGGCAAGACGACGCTGCAGAAGCTGATGCTCGGCCTCTACCAGCCGACCTCGGGCGCAGTGCTGCTCGACGGCATCGACCTGCGCCAGCTGGATCCGGCCGACGTGCGCCGCAACCTCGGCTACGTCTCGCAGGACGTGACGCTGTTCTACGGCTCGCTGCGCGAGAACATCACGATGGGCCTGCCCTACGCCGACGAGACCGCCGTGCTGGCCGCCGCCGAGACCGCCTGCATGACCGAGTTCGTCAACCGCCACCCGCGCGGCTTCGACATGCCGGTGGGCGAACGCGGCGAGCTGCTCTCGGGCGGTCAGCGCCAGAGCGTGGGACTCGCACGCGCCGTGCTGCACAACGCGCCGCTGCTGCTGCTGGACGAGCCGACCAGCGCGATGGACTTCTCCACCGAGGCGCAGGTCACCCGCAAGGTCACCGAGTTCGCCCAGGGCAAGACGGTCGTGCTGGTCACGCACCGCACCTCGATGCTGGCACTGGTGGACCGCGTCATCGTGGTCGACCAGGGCAAGGTCGTCGCCGACGGTCCGCGCGACCGCATTCTGGAAGCCCTGCAAGCGGGCCGCATCGCGAGGGCTGCATGAGCACCAACACCCCCAACGCACGGCAGGACGCCGCGACCGTTCCGGACGCCGCCAGCCACTGGTCCGACCGCCTGGGCGCCCTCGCCCGCGGCCTGTTCGGCAAGACCGTGGCCGATGGCGCCGGGCCGCAAGGCCTGCGCGACTTCGAACACGAAGCCGAAGACATCATGTCCAGCCAGAAGACGGCCCGGGCGCAGCAGATCGTGCGCGCCGCGGTGGTCATCGTGGTGTTGCTGATCGTCTGGGCCGCCTTTGCCGAGATCGACGAGGTGACCAAGGGTGACGGTCGCGTCATCCCCTCGCGCCAGCTGCAGGTGGTGCAGTCGCTCGATGGCGGCGTGGTGTCCGAGATCCTGGTCAAGGAAGGCCAGGAGGTCGAGGCCGGCCAGCTGCTGCTCAAGGTCGACGAAACCCGCGCCACCTCGGGCGTCAACGAGAGTGCGGCCACCGTCTTCGCGCTCAAGGTCAAGGAAGCCCGGCTGAAGTCGCTGGCCGAGGGCGGCGCCTTCAAGCCGCCGCCGGGCAATGGCGGCCCCGACGAGGACCGGATCATCGCGGAGGAGCGCAACCTCTACCTGTCGCGGGTGTCCGAGTTGCAGTCGATGCTCTCGGTCGTGCAGCAGCAAGGGGCGCAGCGCCAGCAGGAGGTCTCCGAGGCGCAGGCGCGGCGCTCGTCCGCCCAGCGCTCGATCGAGATTTCCCAGAACGAGCTGCGCCGCACCAAGCCGCTGCTGGCCACGGGCGCGGTGTCCGAGGTCGAGGTGCTGCGCCTGGAGCGCGAGATCAGCCGCTACCGCGGCGAGATGGAGCAGGCCGCCGCCAGCATGGGCCGTGCACAGGCGGCGATCGGCGAATCGCGGCGCAAGGCGCAGGAGATGGAACTCACCTTCCGCAACGAGGCGCGGCGCGATCTCTCGGACGTGCTCGGCAAGCTCAACGCCATGAACCAGGGCGCGGCCGCGCTGGTGGACAAGGTGGACAAGTCCAGCGTCCGGTCGCCGGTGCGTGGCCGCGTGCAGCGCCTGCTGGCCAACACGGTGGGCGGCGTGGTGCAGCCGGGCAAGGACATTGTCGAGATCGTGCCGGTCGACGATGCGCTGGTGCTCGAAGCCAAGGTGCAACCGAAGGACATCGCTTTCCTGCACCCGAACCAGACCGCCACGGTCAAGTTCACGGCCTACGACTTCTCGATCTACGGTGGCCTGGAGGCCAAGGTCGAGAACATCAGCCCGGACACCCAGGTCGACGAAAAGGGCAATGCCTTCTACATCGTCAAGGTCCGCACCGCGCAGCCGCGCTTCAGCGAGAACCAGCCCATCATCCCGGGCATGACGGCCGAAGTGGACATCCTGACCGGCAAGAAGACCGTGCTGTCGTATCTGCTCAAGCCGGTCCTGAAAGCCAAGGCCTACGCTTTGCGTGAACGTT
The DNA here is from genome assembly GCF_963924895.1 of uncultured Sphaerotilus sp. Taxonomy (NCBI): domain Bacteria; kingdom Pseudomonadati; phylum Pseudomonadota; class Betaproteobacteria; order Burkholderiales; family Sphaerotilaceae; genus Sphaerotilus; species uncultured Sphaerotilus sp. Next base: position 12,306 of record NZ_CAWURG010000034.1, on the reverse strand, counting down.
GACACGAATTTCCGCACCTTGAACGCCCCGAGCCCCTCGAATGAGGGGCTTTTTCTTGTGCGCAACACTGGTACCGCACCGGCTTCGCTATCCTTGCCCGAATGCACTCCCGAGTGAATCAAATCACGTTTATTGGCGCATTCGATGCGTTAGCGAAACCCGGTTTGCTCTATTCTGGCGAGATCGCCTCGTCGAACTGAAAGATCCCCCATGGCTGCCATCCAAGCTACGACCCTGAAATCAGCCCTGCTCTCCGGCAAGGCCGGACTGCTGCAGAGCCTGCAGCGCCTGACGCTGGATCCGAACTATGTGCCGGCCCGCCTGCCGGAAGGCATGGTCGTGGGCATCTGGGGGGATGCAGTCGTGCGCACACCGGACGGCACCGTGCGCGAACTGAAGGTCGGCGAGATGGTCCGCAAGGGCTATGTGATCCTGACGTCGCAGAACGGCATCGTGCAGCTGGAGGTTGAAGGCGACCGTCTGGCCCGGGTGCCGGTGGACCGCGACGGGCTGGAGCCTACGGGTACCGGCCTGTCGGGCGGCGAGCCCGGCTCGCTCGGCGACGGTGAACGCGCCACCCGCGTCATCGAGATCGTCAGCCCGAACGGCTTCGACTTCAGCACCATTTCCGGTGATCCCTACGCACCGCCCGGACCGTCGGCGAATGCGCAGGCCGGCGCCGCCGCGCTGCCGGAAATGGGCGTGGGTCCGGTGACCGTGGACGAAGACGCCGGCCACGCCGTCTTCACGGTGCAGCTCACCCGGGCCTCCACCACGCCCACCACCTTCAACCTGACCCTGAACGACGGCACGGCCACCGGCGGCGGTGTCGATTACGGCTCCACCGGGACGAACAACCTGCAGGTCTCGCTCGACAACGGCCAGACCTGGGTCGATGCCACCACGGTGACGATTCCGGCCGGCGCCACGACGGTGCTGGTGCGCACGCCCATCACCAACGACGCCACCTACGAACCCAACGAGACCTTCTCGCTGACGGCCACGCTGGTGTCGGGGGATGTCAACCTCACGCAGCCCACCGGCGTGGCGACCATCGTCGACGCGCTGCCCTTCTTCCTGCCGATCGCGCCGGTCGCTGTCAATGAAGGAGCCGGTCAGGTCACGTTCACGATCACGCTGTCCGAGCCCTCCAAGGACACCGTCACGGTGCGCTATACCACCGTGGACGGCACGGCCACACGCGGTACCGACTACACCCCCCCGGTGACGGAGATGCTCACCTTCGCGCCCGGTGAAACGAGCAAGACCGTCACCGTTCCGATCATCAACGACAGCGTCTACGAAGGCCCCGAGACCTTCAGCCTCCAGCTGAGCGACCCGGTCAACGCCGGCCTGCCCAACCCGATCGGCCAGGCCACCATCCTCGACGACGGCACCGGCACCGTGCCACCCGGCGTCACGCCGGACGATGACCGGCCGCACGTCCGCACCGTCTCCAGCCCGGTCGCCCAGGAAGGCCAGCCGCTGGACTTCACCATCACGCTGACCAACACCTCCACCACGCCGACGGTGCTCGAACTGGTGCCGCGCTCCGACAGCGGCACGGTGGGCACCGACACCGGCCCGATGGAAGTGTCCTTCGACGGCGGCCTGACCTTCGTCCCGGTCACGGACGGCAAGGTCACCGTGCCGCCGGGCACCGACACGCTCGTCGTGCGCGTGCCGACGGTGTTCGACTCGAACCCGGAAACCAGCGAAACCGTCTTCCTGGATGTCAAGGCACCGGCCGACACCGCGCCGATGTACGGCACCGGCACCATCGAGGATGCGCCGCTGGTGTCGATCGCCGGCCCCGCGGCGGTCGATGAAGCCATCGGCAATGCCGCCTACACCGTCTCGCTGAACCACGCGGCGACCGTCCCGGTGAGCGTCAAGGTCCAGACGGTCGACGGTGTCGCCAAGGCCGGCAGCGACTACACCGCCGTGGATCCTCTTCCTCTGGTGCTGAACTTCGCCCCGGGCGAGATCACCAAGACAGTCCTGGTGCCGATCCTCAACGACGACGTGCTGGAGGGCCGGGAAGCCTTCACCATCCAGCTCCTTACGCCGTCCGGCACGGCCATCGACCCCGCCCACGCCAGCGTGGTCACCGACATCGTCGACGATAGACTGCTCGACGGCGGCGCCAACAAGGACGCCCCCAAGCTCGCCGTCACCGACCTGAACCTGCCCGAGACCTCCGGCTTTGCGGTCTTCAACGTGACGCTGGACAAGGCCTCCGGCCTGGCCACCTCGGTCGCGCTGGCGCTGGCCGATGGCACCGCCAAGGGCGGCGGCGTGGACTACGGCAGCGCAGGCACCGGCAATCTGCAGGTCTCCACCGACAACGGCCTGACCTGGACCGACGCCACCCAGGCCACCTTTGCCGCGGGCAAGACCAGCGTGCTGGTGCGCACGCCGCTGATCGCCGACACGCTCGACGACAACGGCGAGACCTTCACGCTCAGCGCCACCACCGTGGCGCCGGCGGGCGGCACCTCCAATGCCAGCGCCACCGGCACGGCCACCCTGCTCGACCTGCCCGCACTGCGCATCGACGACCAGACCGTCAACGAAGCCACCGGCATCGCCACATTCACCGTCACGCTGTCCAGCCCGGCCTCGACCGAGGTGACGGTGCGCTACAGCAGCGCGGATGGCAGCGCCACCAGCGGCCGCGACTACGGCGCGGTCTCCGGCACGCTGACCTTCGCCCCGGGTGAGCTGAGCAAGACCATCTCCGTCCCCATCACCGACGATCTGGTCTACGAAGGCCCCGAGACCTTCACGATCCAACTCGCCAGCCCGAGCCCCAACGCCGTCATCGCCGACCCGCTGGGCCTGGGCACCATCAAGGACGACGGCACCGGCACCGTCCCGCCCGGCGTCACCCCGACCGACGACCGCCCGCACGCGACCATCAACGATGTGGTCGTCAACGAAGCGGCCGGCACCGCCACCTTCACCGTGACGCTGGCCGGCACCGCCACCACGCCGATCACCATCGACTACGCCACCGCCGACGGCACCGCCAAGGCCGGCAAGGACTACACCGCGACCACCGGCACCGTGACCTTCGCGCCGGGCGAGACGAGCAAGTCGATCACGGTCCTGATCCTCAACGACGCCGTCTACGAAGGCAGCGAAACCTTCACCGTCAACCTGGCCAACCCCAGCAGCAACGCGCTGATCACCGACCCGACCGGTCTGGGCACCATCAAGGACGATGGCACCGGCACCGTGCCTCCTGGCGTCACACCGGACGACGACCGCCCGCTGGTCACCATCAACGATGTGCTGGTCAACGAGGCGTCGAAGTCCGCCGTCTTCACCGTCACGCTGTCCAACCCGTCGGACCTGCCCGTCACCGTCAAGTACAGCAGCGTCAACGGCAGCGCGGAAGCCGGCTTCGACTACGACGCCGTGCTGGGCGCGCTGACTTTCGCCCCGGGCGAGCTGACCAAGACCATCAGCGTCCCACTGAAGAACGACACGGTCTACGAAGGTGCGGAGACCTTCCAGATCGTGCTGACCGATCCGACCAATGCCACGGTGAACGCCCCGGGCGCAGGCGTGGATGCCACGAAGGACGGCACCGGCATCGGCACCATCGTGGACGACGGCACGGGAGGACCCCTGTCGCCTGACACGCCTCCGGGCACGCCGCTGGACAACGACAAGCCGGCCATCGCCATCAACGATGTGGTCGTCAACGAAGCCTCCAGGTCGGCGATCTTCACGGTGACGCTCACCAATCCCGCCAAGATGGCGGTGACGGTGGACTTCGCCAGCGCAGACGGCACGGCCAAGGCCGGCGCCGGTCTGGACTACACCGCCGTCAGCGGCACCCTGACCTTCGCGCCGGGCGAGACCAGCAAGACGATCACGGTGCCGATCCTGGACGACAGCGTTTTCGAAGGCTCCGAAACGTTCACGATCAACCTGTCCGCACCGACCAATGCCACGATCGCCGACGGCATCGGCCTGGGCACCATCAAGGACGATGGCACGGGTGGACCCCTGTCGCCAGACACCCCGCCCGGCACGCCGCTGGACAACGACACGCCGCGCCTGGCGATCGACAGCCCGACCGTGGTGGAAAACCTCACCGGCGCGCACGTGGTCTTCACGCTGACGCTGGGCAACCCGTCGGCGGTGGCGACCACGGTGTCGCTGGCGCTGGCTGATGGCACGGCCAAGGGCGCCGGCGTCGACTACGGCAGCACCGGCAGCAACAACCTGCAGGTCTCGACCGATGGCGGCGCCACCTGGGCGGACGCCACCACGGCCACGTTCGCCGCCGGCATCACCACGCTGCTGGTGCGCACGCCGCTGAACAACGACAAGGCCATCGAGCCCTCGGAAGCCTTCACGCTGACGGCCACCACCACCGCTGGCGCCACGCTGTCGCCCACCGCAACGGGCACCGGCAACATCGCCGACGACGACGTCGCTCCGATCGCCAACCCCGATACCGGCCGAGGCGATGAAGACACGCCGATCACCGGTTCGGTGCTGGCCAACGACACCGATGCCAATGGCGACCCGCTGACCGTCGCCGGTTTCAGCGTCGGCGGCACGCCCTACGCGCCCGGCACGACGGCCACCATCCCCGGCGTCGGCACCATCACGGTCGCGCCGACCGGCGTCTACACCTTCACGCCGGAACCGAACTACGACGGCGCGGTGCCGGTCATCGGCTACACCGTCACCGACGGCGCCAACCCGGTGAACGGCACGCTGACACTGACCATCAACCCGGTCAACGACGCGCCGATCATCGGTGCAAGCCAAGTTACTGTGTCAGAGGAGGGGCTGACAGGGGGCATCGCAGACAGTGCTGGCAGTCCTACCGACACGACAAACAGCACTACCGCCACCAACACGCTGTCGATTACCGATCCCGACAGCGCGGCGTTCACAGTCACCTGGGCAAGCGCACCCACAGACTTGTCCTCGCAGGGCAAGTTGGTCGATTCCTGGACTGGAATTGGTACGAATCACCTCATCGGTAAAATCGACGGTGGCAATGGCACGCCAGTGCTGGACGCGACAATCAACAACAACGGCACGTACACCGTTACGCTGCTTCGTTCGGTCTCTCACAGCGGCACGGGTGAGGACATCCTCACGCTAAATCTAGGTGTGAACGTGGTCGATAGCGGAGGCGCCACTGCGACCAGCCAGATCAGTGTCAACGTCGAGGACGACTCGCCAGTAGCGGTATCCTCCCAAGTCAGGGCTGTGCGACTGCAGGACACCAACCTGATCATCACGCTGGACATCTCGGGTTCGATGGATGGAGTCCGCTTGAGCAATGCGCGACAGGCCATCAAGAATCTGATCGCGAGCTACGACGAATTTGGTGACGTGGCGATACGACTGGTGGTTTTCTCCGACACAGCAGAGGCACTCGGGAGCGGATGGATGCTGCCAAGCGACATCCCCCCCCTGATAGATGGCCTGATCGCAGGTGGCCGCACTAACTATGATCCAGCCATCGCGCTAACCAAGACTGCGTTTGAGACTCCAGGAAAATTTCCGTCGGGCCAGAACGTCGCCTATTTCATCTCCGACGGCAACCCCAATGAGACGGCGTTTGGCATGAATGACCTTGAGAGGAACGAATGGCGAACGTTCCTCAACAGCCATGAGATGCGTGCGTATGCTATTGGCATAAGCAATGACGTAGGTCTGTCAGCTCTCCAACCTATCGCATGGGATGGTCGCAGCGGTGGCAGCCCCACCAGCGCGGAAGTCGTTGCTGATCCTGCGAATCTGTCTGCCGTACTGCAACAGACAGTACCTATTCCATCTGGCGATCTCACTGCTGGCGGAGCCATCGGTGCAGGTGGCATGGTAGGCGCAGATGGTGGTTACATCCGCTCGGTGACTGTGAATGGGGTGACTTACCTTTGGGCGGATTCACGCACCAACCTCATCTCGGTGACTGGAGGCTCGGGGGTTTACACCTTCGACACGTCCACGAAAGTTCTGATAGTCGGCACATCAGGCGCAACGCTTAGTGATGGCAAAGTCGCAGGCAGCCGCTTCATCGTTGATCTCGACGAAGGCACCTTTGAGTACCGCGTGCCGACCGCAATGGCAAGTGACCGCATCGAGCGCATGACCTACACCCTATCGGACATTGACTCTGCCAACCGCACGCCCTACGGAGACACACAGACCGGCGAAGTAGTGGTCCAAGTTGGCACGTCAACCTCTGTCGGTACCACCTACATCGGTGACGCCGCCCGCTCTGAATCCATCTTCGGTGGCCTTGGTCATGACACCCTGGGGGGCTTGGCCGGCAACGACACCCTGTCGGGCGGCGATGGGAACGACAAACTCCTTGGTGGCATGGGTGTCGATGTACTGACGGGTGGCCTGGGATCCGACGTGTTCGCTTGGTCGCTCGGCGACAGCGGCGCCCTCGGCACACCCTCGGTCGACACGATCACCGACTTCGACACCCGGCTACCCTCGGCCGGCGGCGACATCATCGATCTGCGCGACCTGCTCGCCGGCGAGAAGACCAGCACGCTGGAGAACTACCTGGAGTTCAGCTTCTCCGGCAGCGGCAGCACGGCGACCACCACCATCCACGTCAGCTCGAACGGCGCCTTCACCGGCGGCACCTACAGCGCGGCCGCGGAAGACCAGGCCATCGTGCTGGCGGGTGTCGACCTGCGGGCCTCGCTGGGACTGGACAACACGGCAACCGATCTCGACATCATCAGCAAGATGCTCACGCAGGGCAAACTGATCGTCGATCCTTGATGAACGCGTGACCGCCGGGCCGCCCTCCCGGCGGCCTCCGCGAGACAAGACAAGAAGCCGCCCCGGCTGTTCGCCGGGGCGGCTTCTTGCTTTCCTGCAGGTTCAGCTCACTTCACTTCACGGCCGGCCCGGTCACGCCATCCACGCCGCAGGCCCACAGCTCCGGCAGGTCCTCGGCGTCCTGCACACCTTCGACAAACACCTTCAGGCCTACGCCGTGCAGCATCGCCACCGAGCTGCGCAGCCAGCTGCGGCGGGCCGTGTCATGCCGGACACCGCTCGCCCAGCTCGACGAGATCTTCACGTAGTCGAGGCCCGGCTCCAGCAGCAGGCCGATCGAGGACAGGCGGTCGCCCGCATGCTCCAGGCCCAGGTGCACACCATGCGGGCGCAGTTGCCGGCACAGCTCAATCAGCGCTTCGGGATGGCGCTCCAGCGCGGACTCGTCCACCTCGACCCACAGATTCCGCGCCGAGGCACCGGCGGCCACGATCCGCTCGCGCAGACGCGGCAGGAACTGCGGATGCGCCAGCGACTGCGGCGACAGGTTCACGCCACGCGGCTTGCCGTCGGACGCGATCGCGGTGACGGCCAGCGCGACGGCGGCCATGTCCACGTCACAGCTCAGGCCCGTGCGCAGCGCGAACGGCAGCCAGCGCGCCGCCGGCTCGAAGGGGCCGTTCTCCTCCAGTTGCAGGCGCATCGGGCACTCCATGTGCACCAGATCGCCCATCCGGTCGCTCACGGGGAACTGCATCAGCTGGACCCGCGCGGCCAGCAGCGTCGCCTGCAAGGCACGGCGCCAGGTGTCTTCACCGCCCTGTATCGGGGCCGGCTCCAGGCCGTTGGCGACGTAGGAGAAGTCGCCCTTGGCCTCGGCGTCCGCCAGCCCCATGTCGGCCTTGGCCAGCAGCTCGTTCATCGGCGTGCCGATCTGGCAGCCAATCGACGACACCACCACCGCGACACCCGGGAGATCGTTCAGGCACTGGCGCAGCCGTTCGAGCAGTTCAATGGCCTGGTCGTCACGCTCGTTGGCATCCGGATACACGACAGCGAAGTCCGCGCCGTTGAGTCGCCCGTAGCAGGTGACCGCAGCGCCATTCCGGTTCGGCTCGCCCAGTGCGTGGGCGATGGAGCGCAGCATCTGGTCGGTGCGCTGGTGTCCGAGCGAACGGTTGATGTCCGCCAGACGCCGCACGCGCACCAGCACCAGCTGCGCCGACGCCGACGAGTCCTCGCGCCCGAGGTGGGCCTCGAAACTGGCCAGGAAATGGCGCCGGTGGGAAATGCCGGTCAGCGGATCACAGCTCGCCTGCACACGCAGCTGGTCCACCTGCTCGGCCTGCTCGGAGAAGATCTGGTTGATCCGGCTGACCATCTGGTTCATGGCGCGCGCCACGCGGCGCAGTTCCGGCGTGTGGGGCTCCTTCACCCGCACGAAGCGGCGCTGGGTCAGCGCATCGGCCTGCTGCACCACCTCGTCGAGCTGGCGACGCAGGCGCCGCACCGCGAGATGCCCCAGCGTTGCAGCCACGAGCCCGATGGCAAAGGTCCACAGCGTGATGCTGACGCAGGCAGACCAGAGCCCGGCGTAGGCGTACGCCGACTGGCTGACGACTTCCAGCGTGCCGATCTGCGTCCAGCCGTTGAGCACCTGCCCCAGACCCGACGTGGGCCGAATCGGCACGATGCGGATAAACCACGCAGGAGCCGGGCTCTGCACCTCGCCTGAGACGCGGGAATACCGTGTTGTACCGTCCGGGGCTCTCAAAATGATCGACTGGTAATGTCCAGTATCAAACTGCGCAGATATCGCGATTCCGAGCAGCGCCGGATCGTCTCCCTGGTGCGACAGGGACAGGGCCAGCGACTGGGCGTTGTCATTGTTTTTCACCGACAGCTGGGTTTCCAGCGAATTTCGGGCGGTCCAGACCGACACGAGCACGCTGCCCGCGCAGGACAGCAGGATCGTGGCGACGATCAATATCCAGATTTGTCGAATCAGCGACATGCCGACTCCTTTTTAGATTTGTTCACAGGAACCCCTGATCTCTTGCTTTGACCAGCACTTCGCGCCACCGGGACAGGCGCGCCACAGCGTCACCGGCCCCCGGGCCCTGGGTCCCTTGCCAGAGACCCTCGGAGTTGAAACTGAACACCGGAATGAGGTCCGGACGCTTGGACGCTGGGCGGATGTCACCGATCAGGTTGTCCAGGATGAGCGGATCCGCGCCGGAACTCGGGTAGTACGCGAGCACCATGTGCGCCTGCTGCAGGGACGCCTGGCCGCCAAAGATGGCCTTGACGTAGACCAGACGCAGGCGCGTCGGCGGCACACCCGAAGCGATGAGCGAGAAATACTTGCCGATCGCGTAGTCCTCGCAATCCCCCTGCCCTTTTTCGAGGAATTCGAGCGGGCTGGCCCAGAAATCGATCTGGCCCCACGTCTCGATGTCTTCGCGGAACAGCAGGCGCCGGTTGAAAAACTGGTTGACGATCTGCAGGCGGGTGTCGTCGTCCTGACGCGAGACCTGGTGGATCATCTCGACCAGGGACTGCGTCAACTGGAGGGTCTGGCCACCGTGTCGCGTGGCCAGTTGCAACAGACGATCAGCCTCCCATGCCAGCACCTCGGGGACGAAGAACAACCCGGACAGCGCCAGCACCCAGGCGCGTCCCTGGCCCGCTGAAAGCCAACTTCGCACGAAGACCAACCGCCAGACGCGTGACCAGACCCCCACCTTGCTAGGGGGGGTCGTTACAGACCGTGACACAGGCACAACAGCACGCATGGTGACGTTGTCGGCACGATGTGGGCAAAACCGTAGCCTTCCTTCAAGAATCGCGACGGTAGGCACATCTGGGCGCGATTTAATACGCAGATGACTTGGACGCGCCATCCGCGGTGTGGAATACTCAGCTGAAGGTATCCGCGGGCGAGACAGCAAAATAGCCGTCGGAAGTACACCCTTCATCCATGGGCCTCTCGGGAGTGACAATCAGACGTGATCACAATCGTTGTGACGGTGGATGTGTCTATTCCGAAGGCCAGCGCAAGGATCAATGAAACAATGAATAAGGCAGCCTCTCCTCTCGTCGTCGGCCTGATCGCCTTGGCATGTCAGGTTGCGTTTGCGCAATCGACCGACCCGCTCAAGGACACGGTGCAACGCGCGATTTCCACCAACCCCGAAGTGACCGCGAAACTCAATGCGTTCCGGGCTTCGGTCGATGAGGTCGATGTGGCCCGCGGCGCGTACTACCCGCGCGTGGACCTGAATGCGGAAGCCAACCGGACCCGGGATCGCATCGGCTCGACCAGCCAGACGATGAACAGCACGGGCGTCGCGCTGTCGGCCACGCAATTGCTCTGGGATGGTTTTGCGACCATGAACCAGGTCGATCGGCTCGGCCATGCCCGCCTGGTCCGCTACTTCGAGTTCATCGACGCCAGCGAGCAGACGGCCCAGGAAAGCGTGCGTGCCTATGCAGACGTCCAGCGTGCGCGCCGTCTGGTCAAGCTTGCCGAAGACAACTACGTGCAGCACCGCCACGTGACGGAGCAGAGCCAGTCCCGCGTGCGGGCCGGTGTCGGCCGTGGCGTCGATCTGGAACAGGCGGCTGCGCGCCTCGCGCTGGCAGAGTCCAATCTCTCCACCGAAACCTCCAACCTGCACGACGTGACGGAGCGCTACCGGCGCATCGTCGGCGCCCTCCCGCCCGTGGACATGCCAACCGCGGCAGGACTGGAAAAGGGGATGCCCACCTCGTCGACGGCCCTGCTGGAGCTGACCTCCAAACGCAGCGCCAGCATTGCCGCAGCGGTCGAAAATCTCCGTGCCGCCCAAGCCCAATCGCGAGAGAAGGAAGGCAACCTTTACCAACCCCGCGTGGAAGCACGGGTTCGCGCCGCTGCCGGCAACAACCTGGACGGCGTGCTGGACCAGAAGCGCGACACCACGGCCGGTCTGGCCCTGAACTGGAATCTGTACAACGGCGGCTCAGACAAGGCCCGCGTGCGCCAGGCCGCCAACCTGCTCAACCAGGCCGCCGATACCCGCGACAAGGCCTGCCGGGATGCGCGCCAGACAGCCGCCATCGCCTACCACGATGTGCAGAAGCTGACCGAGCAGCTGAATTACCTGGACCGGCACGTCCTGTCCAGCGAAAAGGTGCGTGATGCCTACCGTCAGCAATTCGACATCGGTCAGCGCACCCTGCTGGACCTGCTGAATTCGGAAAACGAGTTGTACGGCGCCCGCCGCGCCTATACCAATGCCGAGCTGGATCTGGTCATCGCCAAGGCACGCACGCATGCCGCGGCAAGCAGTCTGGTCGCCGCTCTGGGTCTGACGCGTGCCGGCACCAATGGTGACGACATTGCGGAAGGCCGCTACTGGCAAGCCGGTGACGACGCAGCAGCCCGCTGCCCGATCAGCGCAACAGATCTGGCCGTGACGCCGAAGGCGGATCTGGATGCCCGCGCACGACAGCAGACGGCGACGCTGGCTCCGGTCGCCGCAGCCGCGAATCCGACCATGGGTGCACTGCCGGCGTCCCGTTCCGCCGCAGTGCCGGCCCCGACGGGCGATGCTGGCGCCACGCCCGTGTCCCAGCGCCTGCTGGATTGGGTCGGCGCATGGACCTCCAAGGATGTGACCCGCTACCTGAGCTTCTACGATCCGAAGTTCCAGCCGACCGGTGTGCCCCGCGCAGTCTGGTTCGCCAACCGCACCAAGCTGCTCAAGAAGGATGGCGCGGTCGAGTTGAAGATCGCCAACGTCCAGCGCCGCACCGTCACGCCGGACACGGTGGAAACCAAGTTCGAACAGCACTATTCGTCCAAGGACTTCAACGACAAGAGCCAGAAGACCTTGACCTGGAAGCGCCGCGGTTCGGACTGGTACATCGTCAAGGAAAGCAATCGCTGACCACCGCTTCTGATCAATACAGGTCAGATTCCTCAAAAAAGGCGCCGAAAGGCGCCTTTTTTATTTCCAGAACATCGCCCGTCGGCATTACTCGATCTGGCGAACCAGATACAGCCAAAAAAAAGCCCCGCCAGATCAGATCTGCGAGGCTTTCCAGTCGCCTGACGGCTCAGGCTATATATCTTGGCGGAGAGGGCGGGATTCGAACCCGCGGTGGGGATTAACCCACACACGCTTTCCAGGCGTGCGACTTAAACCGCTCATCCACCTCTCCGGAAAGACAGCAACTATAGCAGTACTTCCTGGAAAAGTGAATACCGATCAGCGCACGACGGCGATCTGCTCGCGGTTGCCACCCTTGTAGGTGAACATCGTCAGCGCGCCGTTCTTCACGTCGCCCTTCTCGTCGAAGCTGATGTTGCCCGTCACGCCCTTGTAGCCCGACGTCTTGGCCAGCACCGGCAGGTACTTCGCCGGCTCGCTCGAACCCGCCTTCTCCATCGCCGCCACCATCACGTTCAGCGCGTCGTACACGTACGGCGCGTAGATCTGCACGTCCGCGTTGAACTTCGTCTTGAAGCGTGCCTTGAAG
>NZ_CAWURG010000033.1:0-41034 GCF_963924895.1 uncultured Sphaerotilus sp. | reverse complement strand
CGCCTTCTGCAGCAGGGACTGGCGGTCGATGCCTTCGAGTTCCTGGCCATGTGCCAGCACATTCGCCAGCGCCACCTGGAGTTCCGCCAGCCGTGCCTCGGCCTCGGTACGCAGGCCCACCCACAGGTCGGCCACGCTGGTACTGCTCAGGCGGTACAGCACGTACTTGCCATCCTTGCGGGTCTCGACGAGGCGGGCCAGCCGCAGCTCCCTGAGGTGTGCGCTGGTGAGCTTGACGCTGATGTCGGCCTGCGCTGCCAAGGTCTCGACGGTCTTCTCCCCCTGGCACAGCAATTCGACCAATTCCAGCCGCTTCGGGCTGGCCATGGCCTTGCCGATGCGGGCAACCTGCTCGTAGAGGTGGTTCTTGATCGCTCTGTGTGCCGTCATCCGAACATTCTAGTATTCATTGGAATGTCTCCACAACAGGATCAGATTCAGGTTCAGGTGCACGCCGCACACCTGTCTCGCTGTGACAGGTGTCACCGCCCGAATGGACGGACAACCGGCCACCGCCACACGCAGAAATCCCAGCGCCATCAAGCACTTGCACGATGCTGCGTCGCAACATGCCAGACGGGCACAGCCCTTGCGCAAAGCCTGTCTCCGACCCACCAGAACGGAGACAAGCCCATGACATCGACAGACACCGTCACCACGACTACCCCCACGCAGCAGGCCGCCGACTGGCTCGCCCGCTTCGGCGCCGCGCTCGCCGCCGGACAGGCCGACACCGCCGCCGCGCTGTTCGGCGAGGACAGCTACTGGCGCGACCTCGTCAGCTTCACCTGGAACCTCCGTACCGAGGAAGGCCGCGGCGCGATCCGCGAGATGCTGACCGCACGGCTGGCCGATGTGCAGCCGTCGAACTTCCAGCTTCAAGGCGACGCCACCGAGGCCGGCGGCATCACCGAGGCATGGTTCACCTTCGAGACCGCCGTGGCGCGCGGCCTGGGGCACCTGCGGCTCATGAACGGGCTGGCGTGGACCTTCCTGACCACGATGGTCGAGCTGAAGGGCCATGAGGAGAAGAAGGGAACACGCCGCATCAAGGGCGCCGAGCACGGTGTCCACCCCGGCCGCCACACCTGGCTGGAAGAGCGCCAGCACGAGGCCGCCACGCTCGGCTACACCGAACAACCCGAGGTCGTCATCATCGGCGGCGGGCAGGGCGGCATCGGGCTGGGCGCGCGGCTGCGGCGGCTGGGCGTGCCGACGATCATCATCGAGAAGAACGCCCGCGCCGGCGACTCCTGGCGCAACCGCTACAAGAGCCTGTGCCTGCACGACCCGGTCTGGTACGACCACATGCCCTACCTGCCGTTTCCGGACGACTGGCCGGTGTTCTGCCCCAAGGACAAGGTCGGCGACTGGCTGGAGAGCTACACCAAGCTGATGGAGCTGAACTACTGGAGCAGCACCGTCGCCGAGAAGGCGCGCTGGGACGAGGACGCGCAGCGCTGGGAGGTGCGCGTCGTGCGCGACGGCCAGCCGGTGACGCTGCGGCCGAAGCAGCTCGTGTTCGCGCTGGGCGTGTCGGGCTATGCCAACGTGCCGAAGATCCCCGGCGCCGAGACCTTCCTCGGCCAGCAGCACCACTCCAGCAAGCACCCTGGCGGCGACGCCTGGCGCGGCAAGAAGGCGGTCGTGCTCGGCTCGAACAACTCGGCGCACGACATCTGCGCCGACCTGTGGGAAAACGGCGCCGACGTGACCATGGTCCAGCGCTCGTCCACGCACATCGCGCCGTCGGACTCGCTGATGGAGCTGGCACTCGGCGGCCTGTACTCGGAGCAGGCGGTGGCCAGCGGCATCGACCACCACAAGGCCGACCTGGTCTTCGCCTCGGTGCCGTACAAGATCATGCACACCTTCCACATCCCCGTGTACGAGGAGATGAAGAAGCGCGACGCCGACCTCTACCGCCGCCTGGAAGAAGCCGGCTTCATGCTCGACTTCGGCGAGGACGGCTCGGGGCTGTTCATGAAGTACCTGCGCCGCGGCTCGGGCTACTACATCGACGTGGGCGCGAGCGAGCTGATCGCCAACGGCAGCGTCCACCTGCGCAGCCGCGTGGACATCGCGCGCGTCAACCCGACCTCGGTGACCTTGACCGACGGCAGCGAGTTGCCCTGCGACTTGTTGATCTACGCCACCGGCTACGGCTCGATGAACAACTGGCTGGCCGATCTGGTGTCGCCGGAGGTGGCGGACCGGGTGGGCAAGTGCTGGGGTCTGGGCTCGGCGACGACCAAGGATCCGGGGCCGTGGGAGGGCGAGCTGCGCAACATGTGGAAACCCACGCCTGTGGATCACCTGTGGATCCACGGCGGCAACCTGCACCAGTCGCGCCACTACTCGCAGTTCCTGTCGCTGCAGCTGAAGGCGCGCATGGAGAGCATTGCGACGCCGGTGTACAAGCCGGCGCCGAGCCACCACGTGCGCTGAAGGTGGCGGCGGTCAGCGCTCAGGTCGTTCTGGGCGCCGCGGTGACGGGCTGGCAGCGGTAGTGCCCGCTGGTGCGGATCTGCTGCGCCCGGCCCATGATCTCCAGCGTGCGCTCCTCGATCAGCGACAGGTCGCCGCTGGCGCGGTCGAACTTGCCGCTGATCCATGCCGCTTCGGAGCGGGCGCTGAAGCGCATCGTCTGGCCCTCCCGGATCACCGGGGTCAGGTAGCTGCGCACCATCACCTGATCGGCACGCAGGTGCAGGTCGATGCTGGTCGCGTACAGCTTGCGCGCCACCTGGGGCACCGGCTCGGCCGTGAACCAGGCGCTCGACTCCTCCTGGCCGCCGCAAGCGTATTCGCGGTCCCAGTCGGACAGGTTGTTGCAGCCGGACAGGGCCAAGGCGCTGGCGAGCAGCAGCGCAGCGCGGGGAAGGGTGCAGGAAAGCGGGGGCATGCGGAGGCGCCAGTGGTTTTTCCAGAGTGGGCCGCGGGGAGATGAAGTGGGCATGAAGCGCCCGGGGCCTTCCTTGCCATCGACACCGGGGCGTGACGCTTGCCCTGGTATCAGGCCCTGCGCATCGCCCTGGCTGACACCTTCGGCATCCATGCCCGTCTGATTTCGGCCTGTGCCGGCATCTCGAAATGTCGGTAAGTCAGCACCGCGAGGCCCAGCGTGAACCCGAGGAAGGCCAGAAAGAACAGGGGGTTTCCGGCGGGAATGGGGCGTCCGAGGTAGAAACAGACCAGCGCCGTCGCGAGCTGGATCGGAAAATGAATGAGGTAGCTGGAGTAAGTCACATTGCCCAGCATGAGGACGGTTTTCTCGATGCGGGTCGGCACCTTGAAGAACTCCGCCATGAAATACAGCAGGGCAGGGGTATACAGCAGGATGAACAGATGCTTGATGTATCTGGACTCGGAGAGTCCGGTCGTCAGCACGATGACGGGAGACGCGGTCAGAAACGTCAGCAGGAGGAGTTTCACCGGCTTCTGATGGGCCTTGGCGAACGCGGACCGGCTCACGGTCGCCGTGAGTCCCCCGAGGTAGAACGATGCGATGCAGCCGAACACGGGATGCGCCACCTTCGTCACCACGGCCGCGCCACCAACGGCCACCAGCACGAGACTCACCAGCGGTGATGGGCCGAAGGTTCTCACCGTCAGAAAGAACAGCAGGTAGACCAGGATCTCCAGCGAGATCGACCAGATCGGCCCGTTGAAGCTGTAGCCCTTCTGAAAACCCCAGTCACTGGCCATGAACAACTGCAGCACGAAGTGGTGCAGGTCATTGTCCGCGTAGACAAAGTAGCTTTGATGTGTACTGAAATAGATGCCCTGCATCGCCCAGACCAGCATCAATGTCACCAGATGCAGGGGATACAGACGCGAGAACCTGAACAGGAAAAACTTCCGGAAGTCGAGTTCCTTGCGGTGGATCGACGACCCGTATTTCCAGAAGAAGATGTATCCGCTGACGCACCAGAATACCTGGACGCCGCTGAATCCATAGTCATAGAAAAGCCGGAGCGCCGCATAGAACGGCTGGTCTTCCCGGACAAAACCGACCGGCTGCGCCGCAACATAATAAAAATGCTGGTAGTGCCAGACCAGCACCGCAATGGCAGAAATGAACCGGATGATTTCCAGTCCGGACAGCTTGCTGGAATCGGCCGGCCGGCGCGGCGGGGAGGGCGCTGTCGTTGGAATGGGCATTGGTGTAATTGTTACAATTTGATTCAAGAGTAACGACCGCATCGGTTCACGTCAATCCACCAACAGGGGGTGTGGCCCAGGAACTGCGCGACCTGTCTCTCGCCCACCGCATTCCGCTGCACTGCTAACATGCCTTCAGGCTGCCCAGCAGCCAACGTCGCTCGGACGGTTCCGGGCGCTCACGTGAAAGCCACTGCCAATGTCTTCCCCTGCCTCCACTTCGGGCAAGCGCCGCTTTGCGCGCATCGATCGCCTTCCCCCCTACGTCTTCAACATCACGGCCGAGCTGAAGCTCGCCGCGCGCCGCCGTGGCGAGGACATCATCGACCTCAGCATGGGCAACCCCGACGGCGCCACCCCCGCGCACATCGTCGCCAAGCTCACCGAGGTCGCGCAAAGGCCCGACACCCACGGCTACTCCACCAGCAAGGGGATCCCGCGCCTGCGCCGCGCGATCTCGCACTGGTACAAGGACCGCTATGCCGTCGACATCGACCCGGACAGCGAGGCCATCGTCACCATCGGCTCCAAGGAAGGGCTGGCGCACCTGATGCTCGCCACGCTCGACCGCGGCGACACCGTGCTGGTGCCCGATCCGAGCTACCCGATCCACATCTACGGCGCGGTGATCGCGGGGGCGGACATCCGCTCGGTGCCGAACGTGCCCGGCGTGGACTTCTTCGCCGAGCTGGAAAAGGCCATCCGCGGCAGCTACCCCAAGCCCAAGATGATGGTGCTCGGCTTCCCGAGCAACCCGACGGCGCAGTGCGTCGAGCTGGAGTTCTTCGAGCGCGTCATCGCGCTGGCCAAGAAACACGAGATCCTCGTCGTGCACGACCTGGCCTACGCCGACATCTGCTTCGACGGCTGGAAGGCGCCGTCGATCATGCAGGTGCCCGGCGCCAAGGACATCGCGGTGGAGTTCTTCACGCTGAGCAAGAGCTACAACATGGCCGGCTGGCGCATCGGCTTCATGGTCGGCAACCCGGACCTCGTCGCGGCGCTGGCACGCATCAAGAGCTACCACGACTACGGCACCTTCACGCCGCTGCAGGTCGCCGCCATCGCCGCGCTGGAAGGCGATCAGCAGTGCGTCAAGGACATCGCCGCGACCTACCAGAAGCGCCGCGACGTGCTGGTCAAGGGCCTGCGCGAGATCGGCTGGGATGTCGAATGCCCGAAGGCGTCGATGTACATCTGGGCGAAGATCCCCGAGCGCTATGCGGCGATGGGCTCGCTGGAATTCGCCAAGCTGCTGATGGAGAAGGCCAAGGTCTGCGTCTCGCCCGGCATCGGCTTCGGCGACCACGGCGATGACCATGTGCGGTTCGCGCTGATCGAGAACGAGGGGCGGATACGGCAGGCGGTGCGGGGGATCAAGGCGATGTTCAAGGCGGAGGGGGCGGGCGGCTGAGCCTGTGCGTCACCTGTATCGCAAACTGGATTCTTCAATCGAAGATATCCATAATGCGATACAAGATGCCCACCAAACAGCCTCCCATGTTCCCCAAACAAACCCAGCGGCTCACCGCGCTGGGCGAGCGCCTGCGGCTGGCGAGGCTGCGCCGCCAGATGAGCGTCGAGACGATGTGCGAACGCGCCGACCTCTCGCGCATGACGCTGTACCGCGCCGAGGAGGGCAGCCCCGCCGTGGCGCTCGGCACCTACCTGCGCATCCTGTCGGCGCTGAAGCTCGATGGGGATCTGGACCTGCTGGCGCGGGATGACGTGCTCGGGCGGACGCTGCAGGATCTGGCACTGCCGCCGCGTCGCAGGCGTCGGCCAGCACCCGAGGAGCCGACGTGAGCGCCGCGGTCGAGGTCTGGCTGGACGCCGATTTCGACCCGCAGATGCGGCGCGTAGGGACGCTGCACCACGACCGCGGACAACTGCGCTTCGAGTACACACCGGACTGGCTGCGCTCACCGACGAGCTTTGCGGTCGATCCCGAATTGATGCTGGCGCGTGGCGCACACTTTCCTAGACCGGACCAAGGCAATTTCCGGGTCTTCGATGACTCAGCGCCCGACCGCTGGGGACAGACGCTGATGAAGCGCCGCGAGGCGCTGGATGCCAAGGATGCACAGCGTCCAGCGCGGGTGCTGCACGCCTGGGATTTCCTGCTGGGCGTCCAGGACCAGACGCGGCAAGGGGCGCTGCGATTCCGCGATCTGGCGGTGTCGGACCCGACCGCGGGTTTTCTGGCGTCGCATCCGCTACCAGCGCCGCCTGTCACAAGCCTGCGTGAGCTGGAAGCGGTCGCTTACGAACTGACCAGCACGCGCATCGACAACGCCGACGCGCTGCGCCGCTGGCTGTCGGTGCTGGTGGCGCCTGGTGCATCGCTGGGTGGAGCGCGCCCCAAGGCGAACATCACCGACACCGACGGCAGCCTGTGGATCGCCAAGTTCCCCGCACGTGACGATGACCGCGACATCGGCGCCTGGGAGCACCTCACGCACACGCTGGCGGAACAGGCCGGGATCGACGTGCCCGAAGCGCGTGTGCTGAGGCTAGGTTCTCGGGGACACGCCACGTTCCTGGTGAAGCGGTTCGACCGTGTGGGCGGACGGCGCCGGTTTTACGCATCGGCGATGGCCCTGCTCCAGAAGGATGCCAGCGAAGGCAGCAGTTACGTCGAGTTGGCCGAGTTCCTCCAGCAGAACGGCGCGGCCGGGCACATCAAGGCCGATCTGGCGCAGTTGTTCCGGCGCGTGGTCTTCAATGTGGCGGTGGGGAACCGGGACGATCACCTGCGCAACCACGGCTTCATCCTGACCGCGGCCGGCTGGCGGCTCGCCCCGGCGTTCGATGTGAACCCGAACGTGGACAAGGCGGAGCACGTGCTGAACCTCGATCTGGACGACCCCCGCCCGAGCGTGCGGAGCGTGCTCTCGACGGCACCGTGGTACGGGTTGACCGAGGCGCAGGGACGGGCTGTTGTCGCCGAGGTGTTGGCGGTCACACGGCCGTGGCGGGAAGCGGCGGTGCGTGCGGGCATCGCAAGCGCCGAGATCGACGGGATGGCAGCGGCGTTCGACATGTCGGATCGACCGGATCCACTTGGTCTCATGTTGTAACAATCGCTTTCTCCGAACGCTTGGCGCTGCCTGAACGGCGTTCCTCTGCGCACGCAAAATCGTTGCACGGCGTCACCGTGGATCAAACGTCGGGGAGAGGACCACAACGCACGCAATGGCTGCGCTTCCGCACACAGCGCCAGACGAATCCAGCGAGTTGGTTTGCCCAAGTGCAGCATCCAAGTGAACACAAGATCTGCTCGCCCACCAGTTGAAATTCCCCGACCTTCGCATCGTCACCCCCGAAGCCCTTCTGCGCGAGGAGACCCCATGACCGCCCTGACCATCCGCCTGCCCGACGACCAGCACCAACGCCTGAAGGCGCTGTCCCGCCGCCGCGGCACCAGCATCAACCGCCTGATCGACGAGATGACCACGCTGATGCTGGCCGAGTTCGACGCGGAGACCCGCTTTGCGCTCAGGTCCGAACGTGGTCAGGGACAGGAAGCCCGTGGGCTGGCCTTGCTGCAGAAGGCCGCGGAAGAACAGCTGTGAACCATCTACTCGACCTGCTGCGCCAGCCACCCGGCCTTCACCCCGTTTCCCCGGAAACCCCGAACGCCCCCGACCGTTTCTGGGCAGAAGGCCGCTTGCCCGCCGAGCACCTGTCCATCGAGGTCGAAGGACTCGGCCCGCTGCCCCAGCCCCTGCCGCCCGCCCAAGCCCAGGCGCTGCACGACCTCAGCGAACCCGCGCAATTCGGCCTGCGCGACCAGACCCTGCTCGACCCCACCGTGCGCCACACCGGCGAGGTCAGCGCCGACCTGCTCAGCCTCGACTGGCAGCCCGGCGCCTTCGCCGCGCTGAAGCAGTCGGTCGCGCAGGCGCTCGGCGTGGAGCAGCTCGACGCCTGGCTGCACAACCTGCTGATCTACGGCCCCGGCCAGTTCTTCAAGCCGCACCAGGACACCGAGAAACACCCCGGCATGGTCGCCACGCTGGTGCTGGTCTGGCCGTCGCCGCACCTCGGCGGGACGCTGCGGGTGCAACTGGGACCGCAGGAAACCGTCCTGTCGTCGCAGCACCTGCAGGCGCAGGACATCCGCTGGTTCGCGTTCTATGCCGACTGCCGGCACGAGGTGCTGCCCGTGCAGGAGGGCTGGCGCGTCGCGTTGACCTTCGATCTGGTGCTGCCCGCCGAGGCGGAGCGGCCGGCCGTCCCTGCGGGGCTGCAGACGGCGCTGGAACACGGGCTGCGGCAGCAGTTCGCGCTGGACAGCGACACGCCGAGCATGGCCCCGTGGGTGCTGCTGCTGGACCACGAGTACACCGAACACGGCCTGCGCTGGCCGCTGCTCAAGGGGGAGGACCGCTGGCGCGTGGCGGCGCTGCGTGCGGCGGCCGAGGCGCTCGGGCTGCGCCTGCACCTGGCGCTGGCCGAGCTGCACCAGACCTGGAGCGCCGAGCCCGCCCCCCGGTCACGCTGGGGCCGCCATGACGACGCGGGAGATCCCCAACCGGGCGAGCTGATCGACGAGTCGCTGTCGCTGGACTTCTGGGTCGATGAAGACGACAAGGTCGGCCCGCGCAGCAGCCTGTCCGTGAAACTCGACGACACCACCAGCTTCACCGAGACCGGCCGCGCGCACCTCGTGGACGAGCAGTACGAAGGCTACATGGGCAACTACGGCGAGACGCTGGACTACTGGTACCGCCGCGCAGCGCTGGTGATCCAGTCACCGCTGGCGGCCGAGCGGGATCGGTTCGAACTCGACTTTGACGCGGCCCTGGCAGACCTGCAGCGGCTGGCCGGACTGCCCGCAGAATCCGCCACCCTGGCCAGTCGCGTGCAGGTGGCGGCACGCACGCTGGCCTATCAGGTGAGCGCCCGTGGTCGCACCTTGCTCGACGCCTGTGCCGAGATCGCCGCCGCCCTGCCCGACCCCGAAGCCGCCACGGCACTGCTGGCGGGCTTCGATCCGAGTGGTTTCCTGCCAGAAGATGCCGCGGTCCTGGCGCGACTGCAGCGCGAGCGAGGCACCCCTTGGCTGCGCACCGTGCTGCAGCGCTGGAGCGATCCGCAGGCGCGGCGATTCGCCGCCGTGACCGGGTGGCGTGCGCAATGGGGTTCGAACCTGTCCATGACGGCGCTGTGGCCGACACCGCTGCCGGCGTTCACGCAGGCCGCCCTGGACGCGGGCTGGAGTCTGGAGTTGCTGGACGACTGGTTCGACACTTGCCTGGCAGCACTGAAACGATTCGATCAGGCCCGCGTGCAGGCGAAGCCGGCCAACCGGATGCAACTGCAACCCGGACTGCTGCAGGCGGTGGACGAACTGGCGCAGTCCCTCGTGCTGCGGGCGGACGACGGCGTGGAGGATCTGCAAGTCCTGATCGACCATGTGCTCGCACACCCGGGCTTGTATCCCCGCACGCAGTTGGCATCCTTCACGCAGTCCATCGGCGCCTTGTCCCACCAGTGGCCGCAGGACCAGCCCCTGCACGCCCGCGTGACCGAGGCGCTGCGCACTGCTCTGACCGAGCCTCTTCGCGACATCTCGGACCACCACCTGCGCGGCGTGGAGTGGGTCTGCCGCTGCAAGGACTGCCTGGGCATGATCCCCTGGGCCGAGTCCACCAGCGCAGAGCCCCTCGTGCTGGCGATGGCCGAGCCGCGCCGCCAGCATGTCCAGTCACAGTTCGAGACCGCGGGCGCACCGCTCACCGCGACCACGCTGCGGCAAGGCTCGCCGCACAAGCTGGTGCTGCACAAGCCCGGTGATCTGCAGGAACGCGATCGGGCGGTGCGCCAAGCGTGGGCGCGCGACTTGGCCGCGCTGATCCCCTGACCCACGGACTTCAAGCCCGCAGCACATCGATCCCGAAGGCCTTCAGCGGCGCCCGGTGGCATCGGGAGTGTCCGTCGCCATCACCACCGTCTAGGCGGCGCACTGCGCGATCAGCTCGTAAGAGCGCAGCCGCGCCGCGTGGTCGTGCGTGGCGCCGGCGATGATGAGTTCGTCCGCCCCCGTGCGCTCGACCAGTGCCCGCAGCCCGTCGCGCACCGTCGCGGGCGAGCCGACCACCGCCACCGACAGCATCCGCTCGACCTGCCGCCGCTCGGCCGGGCTCCACAGCGCGTCCATGTTGTCCACAGGCGGCGGCAGCGGCCCGCGCTGGTTGCGCACCATCCCGAGGAAGCGCTGCTGGATCGATGTGAATAACTTCTGTGCTTCAGCGTCGGTGTCCGCGGCGATCACGTTGGTGCCGACCATCGCGTAGGGCTGTGGATAACTGGCCGACGGGCGGAAGGAGCTGCGGTAGATGTCCAGCGCCTGCATCAGCATGTCCGGCGCAAAATGCGAGGCGAAGGCGAACGGACGGCCCAGGTAAGCGGCCAGTTGCGCGCCGTAGAGCGACGATCCGAGCAGCCAGATCGGCACGTGCGTGCCCGTGCCGGGAATGGCCTGCACGGCCTGGCCGGCTTCCGGCTCGCCGAGGTAGCGCTGCAGCTCCATCACGTCCTGTGGAAAACTGTCCTCGTCGCTGCTGTGCTGGTGGCGGCGCATGGCGCGCGCGGTGGCCTGGTCGGTGCCGGGGGCGCGACCAAGGCCGAGGTCGATGCGGCCGGGGTAGAGCGTGGCCAGCGTGCCGAACTGCTCCGCCACGACCAGCGGCGCATGGTTCGGCAGCATCACCCCGCCGGAGCCGACGCGGATCGTCGAGGTGCCACCCGCGATGTGCCCGACCAGCACCGCGGTGGCGGAGCAGGCGAGGCCCGCCATGTTGTGGTGTTCCGCGAGCCAGTAGCGGCGGTAACCCCAGCGTTCGGCGTGCTGCGCGAGGTCGAGGGCGTGGCGCAGCGCGGTGGCGGCATCACTGCCGGCAGCGATGGGGGCGAGGTCGAGGACGGAAACGGCGATCATGGCCGCATCTTCGCGCAATCCACCTCGCCCCGCTGTCCGCCATGGAACACCCCCGCCGCCCGACTTGTCCACAGTGCGCCCGCCCGCTGCGCACCTGCCTGTGCCGCTGGGTCACGCCGGTGGACAACGGGGTCGAGGTGCTGATCCTGCAGCATCCGCTCGAAGTCGGACAGGCCAAGGGCAGCGCCGTGCTGCTGCAGCGCAGCCTGCGGAACAGCCACTTGTCCACAGGCGAGCAGTTCGACGCCGCCGAGCTGGACACCCTGCTGCACGCGGGCGGCCGGACCAGCGTGCTGCTGTATCCGGACGATCCTGGAACCGCACCGGCTGTGGATAACCCGCCCATCCAGCCACCCATTCCCGCCGAAGCAGGGCGCCTGCGGCTGGTCGTGCTCGACGGCACCTGGCGCAAGAGCCGCAAGCTACTGCACCTGAACCTGGCGTTGCAGCGGCTGCCACGGCTCGCGCTGGCCGAGCCGCCGCCCTCGCAGTACACGATCCGCAAAGCGCACCGACCGGACCAGTTGTCCACACTGGAGGCGACCTGCCTCGCGCTGGCGCAACTCGAATCGGCGCCCGAGCGTTACGCGCCGCTGCTGTCCGCGTTCAGCGGATTCGTCAGCCACCTCGCAGTGACCGCCAAGGCGGGAACCGCTTCAGCCGAGACCGGCGAGCGCGGCGACGAGGTCTGAGAACAGCGGCCGCTGCGCCACCTGCGGCTGCAGGCAGGCGTCGCGCAGCGTGGCAAGCGCGGCGCACCGAGGGTCGGCCGGGTTGTCCACAGCGGCCAGCAGTTCTTCCAGCAGACACCCGAAGGCACGCACCTCCAGCCGCTGCAGCGCCACCGCCGTCGCGCGGTCGTCCGGATCGAAAAACGACGCGGCGCCGAAGTCGCTGAGCAGGGCACGGTCGCGTGTATTCCACAGGATGTTGTGGCCGTACAGGTCGCCGTGCAGCAACCCTCGGGTGTGCAGATGCGCGGCTGCGCTCGCCACGGAAGAGGCGATTATCAACAGCTTGTCCACAGAGATGTCAAACCCGTCGGCATAGACATCCCGGCTGCACGAGGCGAAGCTCGGCGGCCCGGCCAGCGGCTGGAACGACGGGTCGAGCAGCGGCAGCACCAGGCCCGGCGTCGGGTCGTCCGGGTTGTGGACAAGCCCCTCCACACCGACCAGCCCTGGGTGTCCGGAGGCGGCGATGGTGGCCGCCATCTCGCTGTCCGGCAGGCCGTCGCTGGTCACCGAACCCTTGAACAGTTTCACCGCTACCTCTGTGGATAACAATTCACTGCTTGTCCACGTCGCCTTGTGGATAACACCGGAGGCGCCTTCGCCCAGCACTCGGTGGATGCACAGGTTTTCCCAGGGGATCTGTGGAATATTCGTCCTGTGAAGGCTGTGAGAAAGACTGTGGAAAACCGGGTTGCCACCGACCGCCAGCCAAGCCAGGCGGGGCATGGACAGCACCCAGTCGGGCAGTGTTTCCAGCCGGTTCGCGGCCAGCCGCAACAGCGCCAGTTCTCCACAGCCGGACAGATCGGGCAGTGCGCTCAGGCG
Organism: uncultured Sphaerotilus sp.; assembly: GCF_963924895.1. Classification (NCBI taxonomy): domain Bacteria; kingdom Pseudomonadati; phylum Pseudomonadota; class Betaproteobacteria; order Burkholderiales; family Sphaerotilaceae; genus Sphaerotilus; species uncultured Sphaerotilus sp. Next base: position 28,365 of record NZ_CAWURG010000033.1, on the reverse strand, counting down.
GTTGCCGGCGAGCATCAGCTTCTCCAGCCGCGGGCGCGCACCGAGGCTGTCGGGCAGCGTCTCGACCGCGTTGTCGGTGAGGATCAGCCAGCGCAGCCGCGGGGGCAGGGACTCGGCCGGCACGTGGGCGATCCGGTTCGCCTTGAAGCCCACCATCTCCAGTTGTCCACAGCTTCCTAACACGGGGGGCAGCGTGGTGAAGGCATTGTCCGAACAGAAGATGACCCGCAGCCGGTGCAGCCGCGGCAGGTCCTCGGGCAGGGCGGACAGGCGGTTGCCGGTCAGGTTCAGGACTTCGAGCGTGTCGGCCAGGTCGAAGACCTCGCGCGGCAGTTCGGTCAGGCCGCAGGCGAGGTCGAGGCGGCGGGCGCCGGCGAGTTCACCGCGGCGCAGGGATGTCAGGGAATGCATGGAAATGCCATGTAGTGACAGGGAAGTGGACGGTCGGAAAAGCTGGAGATCGGTCGAATCTGAAAAATCGTGCAACCATCCGCGCCGGTTGTACCGACCAGCACCCGCCCCGCCCAGAAGAGTCGCGAACACGATGATGCCTGCACCAATCCCCGAAGACGACACCGAACGCCTGGCCCGCCTGCGTGCGCTCGCCATCCTTGACAGCGAGGCCGAGCCGATCTTCGACACCCTCACCCAGCTGGCGTCCCGGCTCTGCGGCACGCCGATCGCGCTGCTCAGCCTGATCGACGGCGACCGGCAGTGGTTCAAATCCAGTGTCGGCATGCCGGGCGTGACGCAGACGCCCCTCGACGCGTCCTTCTGCTCTCACGCGATCCGCAACGACGCGGTGATGTCGGTGAGCGATGCGCGGATCGATCCCCGCTTCCAGAACCATCCGATGGTGCTGGGCGAGCCGGGCTTCCGCCTCTACGCCGGCGCGCCGCTGACGCTGTCGGACGGCCACCGCGTCGGCACGCTGTGTGTCGTCGACCGCCAGCCGGGGCAGCTCGATGCGCACCAGCTGGAGACGCTGCAGCAACTCGCGGCGGTGGCGGTGCACGCGATGGAAATGCGGGTGCGGGCGATCGATGCGCTCGACGCGCTCCACGACAGCCGCGAGATGCTGCATGTGACGCTGCGCTCCATCGCCGACGCCGTGATCACCACCGACGCCCAGGGCGCGGTCACCTGGCTGAACCCGGTGGCCGAACGCATGACCGGCTGGTGCAACCACGATGCGCAGGGCCGGGCGATCGAGGACGTGTTCTGCATCGTCCACGATGAGACCCGCCAGACGGCGCCCAACCCGGTGCGCGCCAGCCTGCACGAGCGCTGCACCACCGGACTGGCCGACCACACGGTGCTGATCTCGCGCGATGGCAGCGAGCGCGGCATCGAGGACTCGGCCGCGCCGATCTGCGATGCCAACGGCACGATGCACGGCGTCGTGCTCGTCTTCCACGACGTGACCGAGCAGCGCCGCCTCAGCCACGAGATGAACCACCGCGCCAGCCACGATGCGCTGACCGGGCTGGTCAACCGCAGCGAGTTCGACCTGCGCCTGCACCGGGTGCTGGCGCGGGCACAGCTCGACCGCAGCGACAACGCACTGCTCTACATCGACCTCGACCAGTTCAAGCTGGTCAACGATGCCTGCGGCCACGCCGCCGGCGACCAGCTGCTGCGCCAGATCAGCCATCTGCTGCGCAGCACGGTCCGCACGCGCGACACGCTGGCGCGGCTGGGCGGCGACGAGTTCGGGGTCCTGCTCGAACACTGCACGACCGAGCAGGCGCTGCGGGTGGCGCAGCAGGTCTGCGACCAGATGGACGAGTTCCGCTTCCACCACGGGGAGCGGCGCTTCCGGATCGGCGCCAGCATCGGGCTGGTGCCGGTGGATGCGCGCTGGGTCGGTGCCACGGCGGTCCTGCAGGCGGCCGATGCCTCGTGCTACGCCGCCAAGGAGGCCGGCCGCAACCGTGTCCACGCCTGGCACGACACCGACGAGGCGCTGCGCGAGCGCCACGGCCAGATGGAGTGGATCAACCGGCTGGAGCAGGCGCTCGATGAAGACCGCTTCGAGCTGCACGGCCAGCGCATCCTGCCGGTCGGCACCGCCGCCGCCGGGTTGCACTGCGAGGTGCTGCTGCGCCTGCGTGAATCCGACGGCACGCTGGTCTTGCCCGGCGCCTTCCTGCCGGCGGCCGAGCGCTTCCAGATGGCCACGCGCATCGACCGCTGGGTGCTGCGCCGGGTGTTCGACGAGCTGGCGGAGGTTGACGTGATGCCCGATGTCATCGCCGTCAACCTCTCGGGCCAGTCGCTGGGCGACCGCAGCTTCCACCGCTACGTCGCCGACCTGGTCGCCGAGGCACGCTTCGATGTGACCCGCCTGTGCTTCGAGGTCACGGAAACCGCCGCGATCACCCACCTCGGCGATGCCGCGGTCTTCATGTCCGAGATGCGGGCGCTGGGCCTCCACATCGCGCTCGACGACTTCGGGGCAGGGACCTCGTCGTTCGGCTACCTGAAGACGCTGCCCGTGGACGTGCTCAAGATCGACGGCCAGTTCATCTGTGACCTGCCCCATGACGCACTGGACCTGGCCGCCGTGCGCTGCTTCCGCGACGTGGCGCGCGTGGTGGGCGTGCGCACCGTGGCGGAGTTTGTCGAGACCGAGGCGGTGCTGGCCCAGCTCGGCGAGATCGGCATCGACTTCGCGCAGGGCTACCTCGTGCACCGGCCCGAGCCGCTGGCCGGGCTGCTCGGCGCCCGGCGTCCGCTGGCGCTGCCAGCCTGACCGGCGCGGCCTGTCAGCGCAGCAATGGTCGGGAGGCCACGCGGCGCTCGATGTCGGCCTTCATGCGCTCATAGGCCGGCGCGCCAACCCCGCCATAGGTCGCCTTGAACGCGGCCTCGCTCAGGAACTCGGGCAGATCGGCCACGCCGGGCATGAAGTCCTCGTCCGTCACGCCCTTCGAGAGTTCGGCCTGCAGCCGCTTCGGGTCGTTCACGGCGATCTGGCCGAAGCGGGTGCCGGCGCGGTCGGCGGCGATGTCGTTGAAGCTGAAGCCGCTGCCGCCGCGCGAGTCGGAGATTTCCTTGTACAGCCCGATGGCGTCCGCCAGCCGGCCGCCACCTTCGGCCGCGAGCACGGCCGACACGAGGAAGTGCATCGAAAAATCCTCGCGCCCGCGCAGCAGCACCGGGTGCGGCACGGGCTGGGCCCAGCCACGCGCCTCCTGCACGAAGCGCGACGGGCTCTGGCCGGTGGCATAGAGCGCCAGCGCGATCAGCGCGGTGCGGTTTTCCAGGGCCGCCGCCGCATCGTCCCCGCCCGCGGCGGCCGCGCGCACCCGCGCCAGCTCGAACATCGGTGGCAGCAGGCCGGCCAGCGGCACCGTGTCATGCGCCGGGCGCACCAGCGGCGCCAGCCGGTCGACGTAGGCGCGCAGCCGCTGCTGGTCCACCGGCGGCAGCATCACCGCACGCAGGCCTTCCGGCCGCCAGACGTAGTCCAGCACGATCTCGGTCGGCTGCAGCGTGATGCGCTGCACCATGCCCACCACCGTCTGCACCTGCTCGGTGAGCTGGTAATGCGCGATGCCCTGCACCAGCAGCCAGCGCGCCAGCCCGGTCGGCACCGGAATGCGGCCGATCTGCAGCTGCTCCAGCTGGGGCCAGCCGGCCGTCTGGTGCACCCGCGCCTCGACGTTCAGCCAGCGGCCGAAGGGGCTGCGCGGCACCTGCAGGCTGAGTTGCACCCGTGCCGCCTGGTCTTCCAGCACGACGCGGCCGGCCCCGTGCAGCAGGCGCCGGGCGGCGTCGTGGACGATCAGGTCCAGGTCGCGGCCATCGGCGTGGAAGGTGCGCACCACCTCGCCCTCCTGCGGGTGCTTGCGCGGGTCCGCCGCGCTGAGCAGGTCCCGCACGCGGGCGACGTCCGCCGCGGTCATCGCCGAATCGCGCTCGACCAGCGCCCGGTCGTGCATCGCCAGCCAGGCGAGCAGCACGGCCGACAGCACGAGGGCCACCACGACCGACAGCAGCAGCTTGAGAACAGTTTTCATGATGCGGCGCATCTTAGACGCGCCGGACAACTCTGCCGACTCTGCCGCTTCAGGACCGGGGGTCGGTGCGGTCGTCCGGCAGGTAGATCTGGTCGGAATACGTGGCCAGCCACTCGGGCCGGAAGGCCACGAAGACCGCCACGACCATGCCGGTCAGGAAGGCATCGCCCCACGCCGCCAGCCAGCGGCCGATCATCTGCTCGCCGGGGTCGAGCCCCGCGGTGCCGCCATGCAGCCACATCGACAGCGCGCCGCTCAGCACCAGGCTGAGGGCGGTGACGACAAAGCCGCGGCCGAGGATGTAGACGAACAGGTGGTGCGGCAGCCAGCGCCGCACCGCTGCACCCAGTCCCAGCGCCAGCGTCGCCGGCACGATGCCGAGCCAGACCAGCCGGTGCAGCGCCTCGGCCGTGTCCAGACCGGCCATCAGCGCGGTGGCCACGGCGACCGGCACCATCGCCAGCACCGCCATCGGCCAGCCGGTGAGCAGCATCAGCAGCACTGCGCCGGACAGCGGCTGCACGACGGCCATCGCCACATAGCGGTCGGTGCCCCAGAACAGCGGCATCGCCGACCACCACGCCAGCCACGCCCACGGCGGCCCCTCGGCCCGCGCCGCACGCCAGGGCCGCAGCGCCAGCGCCACCACGAGTGCCGCCACGGCGAGCAGGAGATCCAGGGTCATCCGGTGATCGTATCGGGTGCTTCGCGGGGCCGGGATGACGCCAGTCAAGGCTGGCAGGCCGTCCGGACTTCGCACTCGGACACGAATGAAACTGAAACGACCCGACACGCCGGATATCCGACGAAGCAGCGGTGGCCATACCGGCTACAGTCCCGGGCAAATTCCAGGACTTCGAATCACGGCCGGCATTGCCCTCCCCATGGCGTCAACTTCCTCCCCCCGCAAGACCCCCTCTGCCCGCAAGCGTGCAGCCCCCCGCCCGACCACCGCGTCCGACCTCGTCGAGGCCCCGGTGACGGCCACGCCCGACACGGTCCCCGACCACACCCCCGACACGGTCGCTGCCCCCGCAGCAGCACCGGCCCGCAAGCGCGCACCGCGCAAGACCCCCGTCCGCGCCGCCGCGCAGCCGGTGGAAGCCGAAGCCGCCCCAGTGGTGGCCGCCGCGCCGGTCGAAGTGCCGGCAGCCCCAGCTCCGGCTCCGGCAGAACCCGCCGTCACCGCACCGGCCAAAAAAGCCGCACGCCGCACACCTGCGCGCAAGAAGGCTGCGGCCCCCGTCACCGAACCGGTGGCCGTGGCAGAACCGGTGTCCGCACCGGAACCGCTGCCCGAGCCCGAGCCAGTGCCCGCGCCGACCCCGGCGGCTGAGCCGGCTCCGGTGCCCGAGGCCGAGCCGATCCCTGCCGTGGAAGCACCCGCCGCCCCGCCGCCGGACCTGCGTCCGCCGCACAGCAGCGTGACGCTGCTGCCGGGCGTGCGCCAGCAGTTGCACTGGGTGGCCGGCCGCGGCTGTCCGCCGGAGCTGGATGCGGCCGCGCAGGCGCTGGGCATGCCCACCGACGCCGCCCCGCTGGTCAACGACCTGGCGCTGGTCGATCTGGTGCGCCTGGCCCGCGAACGGCGCCACACGCTGCAGGTGGACGAGGCCGTGTGGGACTGGCTGGCCCAGGCCCGCGACATGCGTTCCCGCGTCGCGCACCTGGAGGCGGGCCACCCGGCCGGCCCGCTCAGCCCCGCGCTGGCGGCACTGGTGACCGGCACGCTGCGCCCCTACCAGGCCGAAGGCGCGCTCTACGCCGCCTGCGCCGGCCGCAGCCTGCTGGCCGATGACGCCGGCCTGGGCAAGACCGTGCAGGCCATCGCGGCCCTGCGGCTGATCGGCCAGAGCTTCGGCGCGGCGCGGGCGCTGGTGCTGTGCCCGCCCGAGCGGCTGGCGCACTGGCACGCGCAGTGGCAGCAGTGGACCGGCACCGCCGCCGTCACGCTGGACACGCTGTCCGCCGCAACCGCCCCATCCACGGACACCGACGCACCGATCACCGCCGTGATCGCCGATCTGGACAGCCTCGCGGGCGACCTCGACCGTCTGCAGGCGCTGGACGCGGACGTGGTGGTCATCGACGAGCCCGCCGACGCGACCGCCTCCCTCTGGGCCCATCCCGACAGCGTGGCCCGGCTGCAATCGCTCGCCGGCAGCCCCTGGGCCCTCGTGCTCGCCCGCACGCCGCTGGACGACCGCCCGGACGCCTGGCAGGCCATGCTCGACTGGATCGACGGCAGCCGGTTTGGCGCCGTCGCCGCCTTGCAGGGCGGTCACTTCGACGCGCTGGCGCCGTGGATGCTGCGCCGCTCGCGCACTTTCGTGCTGCGCCAGCTGCCCGAGACGGTCGAGCAGACCACGCGGGTCACGCTGCCGCCGGACCTGCGCGCCACCCACGACACGCTGCTGGGCCAGGTGCGCCGCAGCGTGCAGCGCTGGCAGCGCAGCCAGTTCCTCGGCAGCAGCGAGCAGCGCCAGCTGCTGCGCACGCTGCACGCGCTGCGCCAGTGCGGCCAGGACGGCAAGATCGACGCCGCCCTGCAAGCCATCGACATGGCCCTGGGCACGCCCGAGACCAAGGTGGTCGTGTTCAGCCAATGGCCGGCGGCGCTCGACGCGCTGGGCACGGCTCTGGAGGCGCGCGGCACCACCTTCCGCCGCCTCCATCCCGAGCTGGTCGGCGACGCCCGGCGGGCGCTGATCGGCGAGTTCCAGCAGGCGCCGGAGCTGCGCGTGCTGCTGTGCAACGACGACGACCGCGGTGGGCAGCTTGGCCTGCGCCACGCGGCCACGGCGATCGTCCACCTCGACCGCCCGTGGAACCCGGCCCTGCTGATGCAGCGCCTGAGCCGCGTGCACCGCACCGACCGCGTGCGGCTGGTGGCCGTGCACCACGTGCTGGTGGACGACAGCATCGAGTCGCGTCTGGTGGACGCCCAGCAGACCGACGCCGGACGCGAGTGCTTCGTCGGCCTGGTCGACGGGCCGAACGCCGACGTCTTCCTCGAAGGCCCGCGGCTGACGCGGTTCCTGCGCGCCCTGGCCGCGCTGGTCGATCCGACCGCGCTGAACCCGGGCTGAGCACGGCCCGCCGGGCGCTGCACCCGCGGCAGCACCCGGCTACCATCGCGGCGATTTTCTCCACCACAGGAACGCCGCCATGACCGCTGCCCTCGGCACCCCGGAGCTGATGTCGATCGCCGCCACGCTGGGCTGGGCCAGCGGGCTGCGGCTGTACGCCGTGCTCTTCTGCACCGGGCTGGCCGGGCACCTGGGCTGGATCCCGCTGCCGGGCGGGCTGCTCTGGCTGCAGCAGCCGGTGGTGCTGGGCGCGAGCGGCCTGATGCTGGCGGCCGAGTTCTTCGCCGACAAGATCCCCGGCTTCGACTCCTTCTGGGACCTGCTGCACACCTTCGTGCGCATCCCGGCGGGGGCGGCGCTGGCGGCGTCGGTCTTTGGTGGCGACGAAGGCAGCTGGTCGATGGCCGCGGCCGTGCTCGGCGGCTCGCTGGCGGCCACCGCGCATGTGGCCAAGACGACGACGCGGGCGGCGTTCAACACCTCGCCCGAACCCTTCAGCAACTGGGGGCTGTCGCTGGCAGGGGATGCTGCGGTGCCGGCGATGCTGTGGCTGTCGTGGGTCCAGCCGATGTGGGCCGCGGTCGGGCTCGGCGTGGCCGTGGTGGTGATGCTGGGACTGACCTTCTGGCTGCTGCGCCACGTGCGGGCGCTGCTGCGGGGGCTGGTGCAGCGTTTCAGCGGCGTGTCGACAGCGCAGGACTGACAGCGGCCGCCCGCAGAGGCGCCAGCGGCGTCTGGGTCATCAGGAACTGCTCGGCCAACCGGCCCAGCTCTGCGCTGCCGCAGGCCCGGCACAGGCTGAGCACCGCGCGGGCGTATTCGGGCGGGCCGAGCATCAGGTGGATGTCCACATCCTCGCCCATCTCGTGCATGAGCAGATCGTGGATGCGGCTGGCAATCTGGTGGCGGACTGGGTCGTGCATGGCGGTCTCCTAGGTGTACCTCCATTGCATGGGCCGTGCCGGCCAGATCGCAGATTCGATCACGCCCCCGGAGCCACCCGCCACCGCCACGCACCAAGGTCTGTCGGGGTAACTACCGGACCCCGCCCGCAGACATGCGCAGCGCCGCTTCAGGCCGCCCCGGATTGGTGCGCGGGCAGCAACCGTCCGGTCAGATCGCCTTGCGCAGATTGGCCGGCGAGATCTTGAGCGCCTCGCGGTACTTGGCCACCGTGCGGCGTGCGACCTGGATGCCCTGTTCTTCCAGCATCGTGCTGAGCTGGCTGTCGGAGAGCGGCTTCTTCTGGTCCTCGGCGGCAACGAACTGCTTGATCAGCGCGCGCACCGCCGTGCTCGACGCATTGCCGCCCGCCTCGGTGTTCAGCGAGGAGCCGAAGAAGTACTTCAGCTCGAAGGTGCCGAAGGGCGTGTTCATGTACTTGGCGGTGGTCACGCGCGAGATGGTGGACTCGTGCAGGCCCAGCTCGTCGGCGATCTCCCGCAGCACCAGCGGCTTCATCGCGATCTCGCCGTGGGTGAAGAAGCCCTTCTGGCGCTCGACGATGGCCTGCGAGACGCGCTGGATGGTGTCGAAGCGCTGCAGGATGTTCTTGACGAACCAGCGCGCCTCCTGAAGGCGCACCGCCAGGGTCGCGCCGCCGGCGTCGCCCTGGCGCTGGCTGCGGTGCTGGCGCAGGACCTGGGCGTAGAGGTCGTTGATGCGCAGCTTGGGCATCACGTCCGGATTCAGCACGACGCGCCAGCCGCGGCCGGCCTTCTGCACGATCACGTCCGGCACGACGATGTTGGCCTCGGCACGGGCGAAGCGCCGGCCCGGCTTGGGCTCCAGCGTGAGGATGAGCGACTGGGCGTCGCGGATGTCGTCCTCGTCGGCGCCGGTGGCGGCCGTGAGCTTCTTCATGTCGCGCCGCGCCAGCAGCTCCAGGTGGCCCTGGCAGATCAGCATGGCCACACGCTGCGCCTCGGTGCGGTCGCATTCGCGCAGCTGCAGCACCAGGCATTCGCCCAGATCGCGGGCCCCGACACCGCAGGGCTCCAGGTTCTGCAGCCAGCCCAGGGCGCAGCGCAGCCGGTCGATCAGCTCCTCGCGCAGCGCAGCGGCTTCCTCGTCGCCGGGCGTGTCGCCGATCGACAGCTCGATGGCCAGCCGCTCGGCGATGTCTTCCAGGGCGTCGGCCAGGTAGCCGTCCTCGTTGAGCGAGTCGATCAGCGCTTCGACCAGCAGCATGTCCTCGTTCGCAAGCCGCATCCCGAGCAGCTGGCCACGCAGGTGGTCGTTGAGGCTTTCGGTGAGGCTGGAGCGCTCGCTCCAGTCGCCGTCCTCGTCCTCGACGCCGTTGCTGCGCGCACCGGACACGTCCGAGAGGCTGTCGTAGTCTTCGCGCTCGCTGCCGGAGTCCCAGTCGTTGCTGTCGCTGGCGCTGCTGTTGAAGTCGAGCTGGTCGACGCCGGGCGTCTCGGCCTCGGAGGTCGTGCTGGTCGCGGTGGCTGTGCTGTCGCCGCCATCCCAGTCGTCGCTGGCACTGGCGCTGCGCTCGGGCGGAGCCAGGGTGGCATCCGCCATGGGCCGGTCCTGGGCAACACCCTCTTCATCGACTTCCAGGAAGGGATTCGCTTCGAGCATCTGCTCGACTTCCTGGTGCAGCTCCAGTGTCGAGAGCTGCAGCAGCCGGATCGATTGCTGCAGCTGTGGCGTCAGCGCCAGGTGCTGCGACAGGCGGACCTGCAGGGATGGTTTCATGGGGTCGGGACCGGGGTCGGAGTCACATGCGGAAGTGTTCGCCGAGGTAGACCTTGCGCACGTCCGGGTTGTCGACGATCGCCGCCGGCGTCCCTTCGGCCAGCACACGGCCCTCGCTGATGATGTAGGCGCGGTCGCAGATGCCCAGCGTCTCGCGCACGTTGTGGTCGGTGATCAGCACGCCGATGCCACGCGCCTTGAGGAATCCGATGATGCGCTGGATCTCGATCACCGCAATCGGATCAACCCCGGCAAAGGGCTCGTCCAGCAGGATGAAACGCGGCTGCGTGGCCAGCGCCCGGGCGATCTCCACCCGCCGGCGCTCGCCGCCCGAGAGGGCCGGGGCGGGGCTGGCGCGCAGCCGCTCGATCGACAGGTCGTGGAGCAGGCCGTCCAGCAGCACCTCGATGCGCGCGGCGCCGAGCGGGCGGCCGTTCTCGTCGTGCTGCAGCTCCAGCACGGCGCGGATGTTCTCCTCGACCGTGAGGCGCCGGAAGATCGAGGCCTCCTGCGGCAGGTAGGACAGCCCGAGCCGCGCCCGCTGGTGGATGGGCAGGCGCTGCACCTCGGCACCGTCGATGCGGATGCTGCCCGCGTCGGCCCGCACCAGCCCGACCAGCATGTAGAAGCTGGTGGTCTTGCCAGCGCCATTCGGCCCGAGCAGCCCGACCACCTCGCCGCTGCGCACCGAGAGGTGGACGTCCTTGACGACCAGCCGGGCGCCGTAGCGCTTCTGCAGGCCCTCGGCTTCCAGGCAGCTGCGGGTGTCGGTCAACGGGGGGCCTCCGGGCTGGTGGACTCGGGTGCCGGGCTGGCGGGGCTGGTAGGGCTGTTGGACTTGCGCGGCGTCACCACACCCTTGACGCGCCCGCCACCCGCTGCCGTCGCAGCGGCGCCAGCGACACCGCCGCCCTGCACCTCGAACACGTCGCGGGCATGGTTGTAGACGATGGTCTGGCCGGTGACCTGGTCGGCCGGCACGCCACCGCGCAGCACCCGCACCTGCGCCTGGTCGATGAAGCGCACGGTCTCGGTGACGGTGTCGTATTCGATGCGCCGGGCCTGGCCTTCGACGATCTCGTCCAGCCCTTCGCGCTTCTGGCGGAAGGTGGCGACCTGTCCGGCGGCACCGGTCGCCGTGGCGAACTGGCCCTGCGCGGTCTCCTTCAGCTCGATCTGCGCCGCCTTGAGCACGAGGGTGCCGCGGGTGATCTCGACACCGCCGCTGAGCGTGCGGATCTTGCGCTTGCCGTCCAGCACCATGCGGCCTGCGTCAAAAGCAAGCGCCTGCTCGCTGTCGGCCTTTTCGGCATGTGCCGGCAGGCCGAACCCCGCCAGCAGGGCGCCCAGCAAGAGCATCAGGCCGGAATGTCGGGACAACAGCACGGAAACGGCAGGCAGCATGGAACACGGTCCCCGGAAAGCCCTGGGGTCAAGGCATGGAAATTGCATTCATTCTAGCCAGAAGCGACCGGGCCCGCGACATCTTCTGTCGCGGGCCCGGTGGTCGGTCCTGGGTGCCTGCGGCGCGTGCTCAGCCGACCTTGCGCACCTTGGCGATGAGCTGGTCGGTCAGTGCCAGCGCGCGGACCTGGCCCTCCTGCTCGGGCGTGTTGTCACCGCCGGCCAGCGACGGCGAGGTGTAGTAGCGACCGTGGATGCCGAGCGCCGGCACCCCGTCGATCTTGTAGGCCTCGGAGAGCTGCTTGCCCTGGCGGACCTTGTTCTGCATGCCGAAGGAGTTGTACATCTCGGTGAACTTGGCCTTGTCGGCCCCGTTCTGCACCGCGAACTCGATCAGGGCCTCCGGCTTGTCGAGCCGCTGGCCCTGCTGGTGGATCGCGTAGAAGACCTTGCGGTGGATCTGCTCGACCAGACCGAGGGCCTCCAGCGTGGCGTAGAAGCGCTGCTGCGGCTCGAACGCGGGGCGGAAGCCCACGTGCACGCGCCGGAAGGCCACGTCGGCCGGCAGCTTCTTGATCCACGCCTCCAGCGTCGGCTCGAAGGCATTGCAGTGCGGGCAGCCGTACCAGAAGAACTCGATCACCTCGATCTTGCCCGCCGGTGCCGAGACCGGAACCGCAGGGGACAGGCGGACGAAGTGCTTGCCTTCCTGGAACGCACCCTGGGCCGAGACCAGGGGGCTGACACCGGCCAGCGCGAGGGCGGCGGTGCTGCCCACGACAAACTCACGACGCTTCATGCAATGTTTCCTTTCGATGATCACGACGGATCAGAGTGGGTCCGTGCAGCAAGGTTCAACGCGGCACGCGCACCAGCGCCGCTTCGCCATAACCGGACGCCGTCGTCTGGTCGCGCATCCGCTCGGCATCATCACGCGTCTCGAACGGGCCCAGGCGCACACGGTACATGAGGCGTCCGGACTGTTCGCGTTCGGTGATGCGGGCTTTCAGGCCCACCATCGCCAGCTTGGCGCGCTGCTGCTCGGCATCGTCGGTGCTGACATAGGCGCCGACCTGCACGAAATACACAAACGCGTCAGCCCCCGGCTTGGCTGACGCGGCCGCCGCTGCCGATGCGCGGGCCGCCGCCGCGCTGGCCGAACGCGCTGGCGCGCTGGGCGCCGTGGTCACGGCAGCCGCTGCATTCGCGACCGCGCTCGCCACGGCATCCTGGGCCGCGACCGCCGCGCTGGGGGCGCTGCTGTCGGCGCGTCCGGGCGCGGGCTTGGCCGGGTTCTTGCCGTGCAGCGGCGAGTTCGGATCCCAGTGCTTGTTCTTCTCCAGCTCGGCCGCGTCCTGATCGGCCGTGCGCTGGGGCACCTTGTCCAGGAAGGGAATCGGCGCCTTGGTCACATAGAGCGCCACCCCCAGCGCCAGCACCAGGCCGACCAGCAGCCCCACGACCACGCCGACGCCGAAGCCGCCGCGCTGTGTCTTTGCATTCGATGCCATCAAAAATCTCCTACATCTTGCTCGGCGCGCTCACGCCGAGCACGGCCAGTGCATTGCGCAACACCTGCGCGGTGGCCTGCAGCAGCGCCATGCGCGCCGGCATCGCCAAAGCGTCACCATCAAGGAAGCGCACCGCCGCGTAATAGCTGTGGTACGCCGAGGCCACGTCGCGCAGGTAGAACGCCACGTCGTGCGGCGCCAGATCGGCGGCCGCCCGACCCAGCATCTCCGGATACTCGGCCAGCTTGTTCATCAGCGCCACCTCGGTCGGCGCGGTCAGCCCGGACAGGTCCGCCGCCGCCAGCGCTGCCGGGGACACATCGCCACGGTGCTCGTCAGCGTACTTCGCCAGCACCGAGCAGATGCGCGCGTGGGCGTACTGCACGTAGAACACCGGGTTCTCGTCGTTGGCCTGCAGCGCCAGATCGACGTCGAAGATGAACTCGGTGTCCGCCTTGCGGCTGATGAGGAAGAAGCGCACCGCGTCGCGGCTGGTCCAGTCGATCAGGTCGCGCAGCGTGACGTAGCTGCCGGCGCGCTTGGAGATCTTGACCTCCTCGCCGCCCTTCATCACGGTGACCATCTTGTGCAGCACGTAGTCGGGCCAGCCGGTGGGGATGCCGACACCGGCCGCCTGCAGACCGGCGCGCACGCGGGCGATGGTGCCGTGGTGGTCGCTGCCCTGGACGTTGACGACCTTGTCGAAGCCGCGCTGCCACTTGTGGATGTGGTACGCCACGTCCGGCACGAAGTAGGTGAACGTGCCGTCGGACTTGCGCATCACGCGGTCCTTGTCGTCGCCGTAGTCCGTGCTGCGCAGCCAGAGTGCGCCGCCCTCCTCGAAGGTCTTGCCGGCGTCGACCAGCTTCTGCACCGCCTCGGCCACGCGGCCGCTGCTGTAGAGGCCGGACTCGAGGTAGTAGTGGTCGAAGCGCACGCCGAAGGCCCGCAAGTCCAGGTCCTGCTCGTGGCGCAGGTAGGCGACGGCGAACTGGCGGATGCTGTCGAGGTCGGCGGGATCGCCGGACGCGGTGAATGCGCGGTCGTCGGCCCGGACGGTGGCCTTCTGGCGGAAGGCGTCGGCGATGTCCCCGATGTACTCGCCGTTGTAGGCCGACTCGGGCCAGCCAGCGTCGCCCGGCTTCAGCCCATTCAGGCGGCACTGGGTCGAGGTGGCCAGCGTGCCGATCTGCACGCCCGCGTCGTTGTAATAGAACTCGCGGTGGACCTGCCAGCCCTGGGTGGCATAGAGGTTGCACAGCGCGTCGCCGAGCGCACCTTGCCGGCCGTGGCCGACGTGCAGCGGGCCGGTCGGGTTGGCCGAGACGAACTCCACCATCACCTTGCGGCCGTTGTCCGGGCGCACGCCGAAGTGCCCGGCCTCGGCCAGCACCTGCGCGACCACCTGCTGGCGGGCGGCGGGCTTGAGGCGGATGTTGATGAAGCCGGGGCCGGCGATCTCCATCGCCTCGACCCACTGCTGCACGGCGGGGCGCGTCTGCAGGGCCGCGATCAGCGCCTGCGCGAGCGCGCGCGGGTTCTGCTTCAGCGGGCGGGCGAGCTGCATCGCCAGCGTGCAGGCGAGGTCGCCGTGGGCGGCCTGCTTGGGGTTCTCGAAGGCAGGCTCGACCGCCGCACCGGGCGCGATCTCGGCCAGCGCGTCGCCGAGCGCGGCGAGGAGTTGCTCTTTGGCTTGAATCATGCGCGGATTCTACGGGGCGGGTCCGCGCGCAATCCGCACTTGCTCCGGCAGCCCGGGAGTGAAAAGATCGGCGATTGCCCTCTGACCCTCCCATGATCGACTGCACCGCACCGGTTCTGCCCCAGCGCATCGGCAAGTACCGCGTCATCCGTCGCCTCGGCGAAGGCACGACGAGCGAGGTCTTCCTGTGCCACGACGAGTTCAATGACCGCCCCGTCGCGGTCAAGCAGGTGCGCGCCAGCGTGCTGAGCGACACCAACGACGGCCACATGTTCTCGCGCTTCTTCGCCTCGGAAGCGGCGCTGGCCGGCCGGCTGCACCACCCCAACGTGGTCGAGATCTTCGACGCCGTGCCCGACCCGGTCGCCCCCTATGTGGTGATGGAGTACGTGCCCGGCACCACGCTGCGCGCCTTCTGCCAGCCCGGCCACCTGCTGCCGCTGGAGCAGCTCGTCGAGATCGGCTTCAAGTGCGCGATGGCGCTGGGCTACTGCTACCGGCAAGGCCTGGTCCACCGCGACGTCAAGCCCGCCAACATCCTGACCCTGACCCAGGGCCACGACACCGAGATCCACGACATCAAGCTGACCGACTTCGGCAGCGCGCTCAACCTGACCTCGGACGCCACGCAGGTGCACCGCGTCGGCTCGCTGGCCTACATGTCGCCCGAGCAGCTCGACGGCAGCGAGCTGGACGCGCGGGCCGACATCTACGGCCTCGGCGCGGTGCTCTACCACCTGATCGCCGGACGCGCGCCCTTCGAGGCCACCAGCCAGGCCAGCCTGATGCACCAGATCTGCCATGTGCAGGCGCCCAGCCTAGTCGGGCTGCGCACCGGCGTGACCCCGGCGCTGGACCAGGTCGTGCAGCGCTGTCTGGCCAAGCGGGCCGACGACCGCTACTCCTCGTGGGACGCGGTGGGCGAGGCGCTGTCGCAGCTCATCACCATGCACCACGTGCCGCGCGGCACCTCGCAGGGCGTGCTCGACTCGGAGCGCTTCACGCTGCTGCGCACGCTGGAGTTCTTCACCCAGTTCGGCGATGTGGCGCTGTGGGAGGTCGTGCACCGGGCGCGCTGGCAGCGCTTTCCGGTCGGCCATGCGCTCTACAACCGCGGCGAGGAGGGGCGCACCTTCCACATCATCGCCAGCGGCGCGGTCGAGGTCTACCGCGACGCCCGCCGCGTCGCGCAGCTCGGCGCCGGCACCTCGGTCGGCGAGATGGCCTACCTCGCGCCCAACCCGGAGCTGCGCCGCCACAGCACCGACATCGTCGTCACCGAGTCCGCCACCGCGATCTCCTTCACCCCGGAGACGCTGGCGCGGCTGAGCCCGCAGACCCGCCACCTCTTCGACGAGGCCTTCATCCGCGTGCTGGTGCGGCGCCTGCATGCCGCGCACGAGGCGCTGGCGCATCCGCGGCGCATCCTCTGATCCCCTCTTGCCGAAAGGGATCTGTCCGGTTTCAATGCACAACGCGATCGGCGACTTGCTGTCCGCTCAACATGCCAAAGGAATCGACCATGAAGAAACTGATCACCGTGCTGGCCCTCGCCCTGGCCGGTCTGGCCACCACAGCCCACGCCGCGGACGCTGCCTGTGAAACCAAGGCGGGCGAAAAGAAGCTGGCGGGGGCCGCCAAGAACAGCTTCATGAAGAAGTGCGAGCGCGAAGCCGGTGCAGGCGCCGCGCAGAACGCCTGCGACACCAAGGCCGCCGAGAAGAAGCTGGCGGGTGCCGCCAAGAACAGCTTCATGAAGAAGTGCGTGAAGGACGCCGCCGCCGGCTGATCCCCTCTCGACCGGTGTGCAGGCCGCGCCGGGGCCGGGCGGTCCTTATGATGCCGCCATGGACACGCTCTATCTCGGGGTCAAGACCCTGCACATCATTTTCATCGCCAGCTGGTTTGCCGGGCTGTTCTACCTGCCCCGCATCCTGGTCAATCTGGCGATGGTCGCCCCCGACAGCCACGCCGAGCGCGAACGCCTGCTGCTGATGGCGCGCAAGCTGCAGCGCTTCTCGACGCTGCTGATGGTCGTCGCCCTGGCGAGCGGCCTGTGGCTGTGGCTGGGCTACGGTCTGTGGCGCGGACCCGGCAACGGCTGGCTGCACGCCAAGCTCGCGCTGGTGCTCGCGGTGATCGGCTTCCACCACGTCAATGCGCGCCTGCTGCGCAAGTTCGAACACGCCGCCAACCAGCACAGCCACGTCTGGTTCCGCGTCTACAACGAGGTGTCGGTGCTGCTCTTCGCGGCCATCGTCACCTTGGTGGTGTTCAAGCCGTTCTGACGCATCGCACGGACGATGCCCGCCTACCGATCCTCTTCCTGGCCGCTTGCCTGGATGTGGGCGGGCCTGATCGTCTACGCCAGCCTGCACCCCTTCTGGCCCTGGCAATGGCCGGTGTTCCTGCCCGGACAGGACTGGCGCGACCTGCTCTGGCTGCCGATGTCGCGCTACACGCGCTTCGATTTCTGGTCCAACTACCTGGCCTACCAGCCGCTCGGACTGCTGCTCGGGCTGGCCTGGCTGCGGGGAGGGATGTCGCCATGGCGGGCCGGTCTGCAGGCCACGCTGGTCGGCGTGGGGCTGTCGCTGGCGATGGAGTGGACGCAGTACTTCCTGCCGCTGCGCGTGCCGTCGCGGGTGGACTGGGGGCTCAACAGCGCTGGCGCCCTGACGGGGGCGGTGCTCGCGCTGGTGCTGCAGCGCCTGGGCCTGCTGGCGTACTGGCAACGCCTGCGCGACGTGCTCTTCGTGCCGCACGGCACGCTGGGTCTGATGCTGCTGCTGTCCTGGCCGATCGGGCTGCTGTTCCCCACGCCGGTGCCGCTGAGTCCGGGCCAGGGCCTCGTGCGGCTGGCCACGCTGGTGGACGGCTGGCTGGCCGACACGCTCTTCGCCGGCTGGGTGCCGCTGCCAGCGCCCGGCAGCACGCTCGCGCCCGGCATCGAAGCGCTGGTGACCGCACTCGGCCTGCTGGCGCCGTGTCTGGTGAGTTTCGTGATGCTGCGCCGCGCCCGCCACCGGCTGGTCACGCTGGCCGGCGCCTGCGTGCTGGGCATCAGCGCCACGGCCCTGTCCACGGCGATGAACTTCGGCCCGGACCACGCCATGTCCTGGCTGGCGCCACCGGTGATTCCGGGCGTGCTGATGGGGATGATCCTGGGATGCGCCCTGGCGTTCATGTACCGCCGGGTGGTCGCGGCCATCGGGCTGGTCCTGCTGACCATCCTGATCGCGCTCATCAACCAGACCAGCGCAGACCCGTATTTCGCCCTCAGCCTGAAAGCCTGGGAGCAGGGACGCTTCATCCGCTTCCATGGTCTGGCGCAGTGGATCGGCTGGGTATGGCCGCTGGCGGCTTTGATATTCCTGATGATCCAGGTCATCACACCCCCCCGGCCGCGCCCCCCGGATGTCCCGCCAGCGATGCCCCCGACAGCCTGACTCCTACAATCCCGGCATGAGCAGCATGAGCAGTTACTACCAGCGCCACATCTTCTTCTGCCTGAACCAGCGCGACAACGGCCAGTCCAGTTGCGGTGACCACCAGGCACAGGCCGGCTTCGACCGCTGCAAGCAGCAGGTCAAGGCGGCCGGACTGGCCGGTCCCGGGCAGGTCCGGGTCAACAAGGCGGGCTGCCTCGACCGCTGCGCGGGCGGGCCGGTCGCCGTGGTCTATCCGGAAGCCACCTGGTACACCTTCGTCGACGACAGCGACATCGACGAGATCGTCGAGTCGCACCTGAAGAACGGCCAGGTCGTCGAACGCCTGGTGCTGCCAGCCGATGTCGGCCGCTGAGCGGACGGGCTGCCGATGAACGCCCAGACCGAACGCCTGCACGTGGCCGGACCGGCCGGTGCCATCGAGGTGGCCGTCGACCAGCCGCCGGGCGTCGACACGCCGCGCGGCGTGGCCGTGCTGGCCCACCCGCACCCGCTGTTCGGCGGCACCATGGACAACAAGGTGGTGCAGACCATGGCGCGCGCCTTCCTGCAGATGGGCTACCGCACGGTGCGCTTCAACTTCCGCGGCGTCGGCAGCACCGAGGGCGTGCACGACGAGGGCCGTGGCGAGAGCGACGACCTGCTCGCGGTGGTCGCCGCCCAGCGCAGCGCCGGCCTGCCGCTGGTGCTCGGCGGATTCTCCTTCGGCGCCTACGTGACCACGCTGGCAGCGGCCCGGCTGGAAGGCCCCGAGCGGGCCGAGCGCCTGCTGCTGGTCGGCCCCTCCACGCAGCGCGCCCGGCCGGCCGATGTGCCCGAGGACACCGTGGTCATCCACGGCGAGACCGACGACGTCGTGCCCCTGACCGCCACGCTCGACTGGGCCCGCCCGCAACACCTGCCCGTCACCGTGATGCCCGGTGTCGGCCATTTCTTCCACGGTCAACTGCCCCGCCTGCGCCAGCTCATCGTGCGCAGCTGGCACTGACCCCTGCACCTGAACCGACTCCCCCGATGAAACGACTCCTTGCTTCCCTGGCGCTGGCCCTGGCGCTGCCGCATACCCTGGCCCAGACCCCGCCGCAGCCGCCCGAGATCGCCGCCAAGGCCTATGTGCTGCTCGACCTGAGCGCCGACCAGGCCCTGGCCGGCCGCAACCCCGATGCCACGGTCGAGCCCGCCTCGCTCACCAAGCTGATGACCGCCTACCTGGTCTTCCAGGCCCTGCGCGACAAGAAGCTCACCCTCGACCAGGAACTGACCGTCTCCGAGCGCGCCTGGCGCACCGGCATGACCGACGCGTCGCGCATGTACATCCAGGTCGGCAACAAGGTGAAGGTCGAAGACCTCATCAAGGGCATGATCGTGCAGAGCGGCAACGACGCCACCGTGCTGCTGGCCGAGGCCATCGGCGGCTCGGTGGAAAACTTCGTCGCGATGATGAACCGCCAGGCACAAGCGTTCGGGCTGAAGGTCTCGCAGTTCAAGAACCCGGAAGGCCTGCCCGCACCCGGCCACGTCAGCACGGTGCGCGAACTCGGCACCATCGCCACGCGGCTGCTGGTCGACTTCCCCGGCGACGTGCGCTACTACGCCCTCAAGGAATTCACCTTCAACAAGATCACGCAGCAGAACCGCAACCTGCTGCTGTGGCGCGACCCGAGCGTGGACGGCCTGAAGACCGGCTACACCGACGCCGCCGGCTACTGCCTGATCGCCACCGCCAAGCGCGACTTCCCCAACGGCCCGCGCCGCCTGATCAGCGTGGTCGTGGGGGCGTCTTCCAAGGAGGGCCGCGCCGTCGAGAGCCAGAAGCTGCTGAACTGGGGCTACAGCGCCTGGGACTCGGTCAAGGTCTACGACGCCCGCCAGGTCATCACGCAGGTCGAAGTCTGGAAGGGGGCAGCCGCCACCGCCAAGCTCGGCACGCAGGCGCCGGTGGTGGTCTCGGTGCCGCGTGGCGAAGGCGGGCAGCTCAAGACGCAGCTCGTGCGCACCGACCCGCTGATCGCGCCGCTGACCAAGGGCCAGCAGATCGGCACGCTCAAGGTGCTGTCGGGCACGCGGGTGGTGAGCGAGATTCCGGTGACCGTGCTGGAGCCGGTGGAGCAGGCGGGCATGTTCGGCCGCGCCTGGGACACGCTGCGCCTGTGGATGCGCTGAGCAGGAGCCGGACATGAGCAGCCCGCACGACATTCCGCCCGAGCAGTCGCTGATCGAATATCCCTGCGACTTTCCGATCAAGGTCATGGGCGCGAACGTGGAGGGCTTCGCAGCCGCCATCGCGCACGTGGCCCTGCAGTTCGACCCCGGCTTCGACGCCAGCACCATCGAGACCCGCCCGAGCAAGGCGGGCAACTACCTCGGCGTGACCATCACCATCCGCGCCACCAGCCGGCCGCAGCTCGACGAGCTGTACCGCACGCTGACGACGCACCCGATGGTGAAGATGGTGCTCTGAACTCACATGTCGAGCAGCCAGGCGATCACGCTCTTGGCCACGAAGCCCACCATGCCGAAGGCCAGCACGACGAAGAGCACGAAGGTGCCGAAGCGGCCGGCCTTCGCCTCGCGCGCCAGCTGCGCGATGACAAACAGCATGTAGAGGATGAACGAGCCGACGCCGACGGTCAGTCCGAAGTGGGCCAGTTGTTCCTCGTTGTAGCCGAACATGGGCAGGGGTGCGGGACGCGGTGCAGTGGGGGAAGGGGAGAAGGGGAGAAGGGCGCCGCGATCTTAAGCGCAGAGCCCTCGGCGACACCGCGGCCACCACGGCCGGGGACTTGATCCAGCGCAAGCCCGCTGGCCCGCACGCACGCACCGCCAACGGTCAAGGTGCCGCGTACAGATCCCGGTAGGCGTACCAGCTCGCGTGGCCCAGCATCGGCACGACGAACACCAGTCCGACCAGCATCGCCCCCAGCCCGAGCAACGTGAAGCCCATCACCAGCGCGGCCCACACCGCCATCGGCAGCGGGTTGTCGAGCACCGTGCGCCAGCTCGCCAGCACGGCCTCCCAGACACCGACCGGCCGGTCCAGCATCATCGGAATCGCCACCACGCTGGAGGCGAACACCGGTGCGGCCAGCAGCCCGCCCAGCGCCAGCCACAGCTCGAACAGCCACGAGTCCCGGTTGGCCACCACGTAGCGCAGGAAATCGACCGGCGTGTCGATGCGGTGCGGCGCCAGCAGCGTGATC
The DNA here is from genome assembly GCF_963924895.1 of uncultured Sphaerotilus sp. Taxonomy (NCBI): domain Bacteria; kingdom Pseudomonadati; phylum Pseudomonadota; class Betaproteobacteria; order Burkholderiales; family Sphaerotilaceae; genus Sphaerotilus; species uncultured Sphaerotilus sp. The sequence continues at coordinate 7,282 of NZ_CAWURG010000033.1, read as the reverse complement.
AGCGCCGCCGAGGTCATCACCCAGCAGGTTCCAGCGGCCGCCAGCAGCAGGCCGAACACCACCAGCCGCCGGTCCAGCGACCGCCAGACGGCCACCACGGTCGGCCATCCAGCCGCCTCGCCCCGCTCCAGCGCCCGGCTCACGGCGTAGAGCCCGGTCGCCAGGATGGGCGCGACCAGCAGGAAACCGGACAGCGAACCCGCCAGCACCCAGAACCGGTCCCTGGCGAACACCATCAGCAGCAGCCCGAGACCCGCCAGCAAGGCCCCGTGGCCAAAACTCACACCCGGAACCCGACGGATGTCATGCCAGGAACGTTCCAGCCAGGTCATGGCCTGCAGCGGGCGCAGCAACCGGACGGCGGAGGGGACAACAGCGTGCGCATTCATGCCCCCGATGCTAGAGCCAGAAGCGCTCCAGCGGTACCCGTGCCAGCCCCGAGGCGCCGCGGACATATCATCCCGGCATGATCTCCCCCGGCCACGACACCGCCACGCAGCGTTATCTCAATGCGCTGGCCCTCTTCGACGAATTCGTGCGCACCGCCGCCAGCACTGCCCCCGACGCCGCTGCCCTGCGGGGACTGGAGCGGCGCTTCGCCGAGCGCATCGAGATCCAGCCCAGCTACTGGAGCCAGATCAAGGGCCGCTCGCGCCAGATCGGCGAGCGGCTGGCGCGCCAGTTCGAGCAGCGCTGCGGCAAGCCCTCGGGCTGGCTGGACCACCCGCACGGCGCGCCAGCCACAACAGCCGCACCGGCTGCGGCAGCGCACCCGACCAGTTCCACCACGCGCGCCCCCGACACCGGCAAGCCACGCGACGAGGACGAACGCTTCATCACCGAACTGGTGCTGACCTACTACCGCCGCAACCCGCAGCGCGCCCGCCAGCGGCTGCTGGATCTGCTGGGCGAGGTGCTGGCGCCCGTGCCAGCCCCGCCGCCACCGCCCGCACCGCTGCCCACGGCAGCGGCGGCCGATGCCGCACTCTGGGCGCAGACCCGCCAGAGCATCGCGCCCCTGAAAAAGAAGCGCTGAACACCGCGCAGGCCCGGCCGATCGACCGACCGATCGACAGAACGAACGGCAGGGTCTTCACAGATTGATAAACATTCGTTTATCATCTGAGCAACATTCCCTCTGACCCGACACCCACCCGTGTCACGCCTGGACCGTGCTGCCCCCGACGCTCCAGGCGCGCCGCGGCATGGACTTCCCTGCTCTACGGAATGACCCTCATGAAGAAACTGCCCCGGTGGTCGATGTACCGCCATTGCCTGAGACCCCGCGACCCCTGATCTCTCGATGAAAGCCGGCCATGCCCCACTTGTTCGCTCACCTGTCGCTGACCTCGCTGACGTCGTTGTCCACGCTGATGAAGCGCCCGCCCGGTGGCGCCGCGTCCGGCACCTGGCTGCAGACGCTGCGCCAGCGCCGGGCGCGCTGGCACTTCGACCGCGCACAGGCGGCACTCGAAGCCTGTGCGGACGAAGGCGCCGAGGTGTCCCTGGGTTCGGTCGAACTCGACGGGCAGTGCTACGGGGCGCTCTACCGGAACGGCAAACTGATCTGCCTGCTGCCGCAGCCCCAGGTGCAGGCACAGGCGCAGGAACCCTGACAGGCCGCGCCAGGGATGGCGGACAGCGCAGGACTCAAGTCCCGCGCTGGTGCTGCCGATAAGGCCGATATCCATCTTCCCCGGAGCCGAACATGCTCGCGCAGCCCCTGCCCGATCTCGATGCCTGGTCGCGGTATCTCACGAGCCGGCCGATCCCGGTCCTGTCCGACACGGAGGAAGAACTGGGCCTGCTGGCCGAGATCGAGGCCCGACACGGCACGGTCGATGCCCATCTGATCAACAACGCCATCGGCGACGACCCGCTGATGACCCTGCGGGTGCTCACCCATGCGTCGCGGCACCGGGCCGATCGCCAGGTGACCGATGTGGACACGGTGACCGCCGCCGTCGTGCTGATGGGCATCGGCCCGTTCTTCCGGACGTTCCTGCCGCTGCCCGTGCTCGACGACCATCTGCAGGACTACCCGCAGGCCATCGCCAGCATCCACCGGCGGATCCGACGCTCCTTCTGCGCAGCCCGTCTGGTGACCGAGTTCGCCCTGCTGCACGCCGACAGCCATGCCAGCGCGCTGCAGAAGGCCGCGCTGCTGCACGGCCACGCGGAAATCTTGCTGTGGTGCCACGCACCGACCCTGGCGCAGACGCTGCAGGAGCGCCGCGAACAGGATCCGCAACGGGATGCGGCCGCGCTCGAAGAAGAGGTGCTGAATGTCGCCCTGGCGCCGCTGGAACACCGCCTGGCCCAGGACTGGGGCCTGCCGTCCACGCTGCTGCGGCTGACCGATCCCGACGACCAGCGCAGCCAGGTGCTGCTGCAACCCCAGCGCCGCCTGCTGACCCTGGCGCTGACGCTGGCCGAGCGGCTGGACCAGGAGGGCCCGACCGCCACACCGACGCTGGACGAACTGGAAGAACTCGCCACGCTGCTGACCCTGTCGACCCCCGCGGCGCAGCGCCTGATCGACAACACCCTGGCCTGAGCCGCTCAAGGCTGGTCCACGGCCGCCGCCAGACGTTCCAGTCCCAGATCGAAGTCCCGCGCCAGCCGGTAGTCGTTCACCAGGCTGAGCCAGCGCAGCAGGGCATTCGAGCCGGCCTGCGATTCCAGGGTCCAGGTCACCCGGGTGCCCGCAGCCAAAGGCTCCAGCCGGAACTCGCCACGGGCTCCCGATCCCAGGTCCTCGAAGGTGACCGTGTAGCCCAGCCGGGTCGGCTTCTGGACCTCATCGAAGCGCATGCGCCCCTGTCCCAGCACCGCACTGTCCCAGGACCATTGGGCCCCCAGACCCGACTCGGGTCCGTCATAGCCGTTGCGCATCTGCGGATCCCGGGCATGCCAGGGCGACCAGCGCGCCCACTGCCGCGGCGAGGCCAGCAGCGGCCAGAGCTGGTCAGGGGTACCCGGAATGAGTTTCTGCCGCTCGATCAGGTGGCGGTCCGGCAGTGCGTAGGCGAGCAGCACCAGCAGCAGTGCCAGCACCAGGGTCGACTTCAGGAGATTGCTCAGCCAAGTCATTTTGTATACATCGCCGCCTCACACGGAAGTTACAAAATATCACATGGCGAGTCCATCCCGGAAATGGGGCAGGGCGTGGCGGACATTCAGCCCGCCACAGAGCCAATAGCTTCAGTTCGGCAAGGCGTGCTGGAGCTTGATCTGATCGAGCACGAAACTGGTCCTGCACTCCTGCACACCCGGGTGCTGCAGCAGCGTGTCCATCATGAACCGGCCATGGTGCGCCATGTCGGTCACCACGACCCGCAGCAGGTAGCTCATCTCCGTGCTCAGGCAGACACACTCGATGACTTCGGGCCAGTCCTGGACCGCAGCGCGGAAGCGCTCGACGATCCGCACCCCCGGCGTGTCGGCAGGCCGCTGCAGTTGCACCTCGACAAAGGCGGACAGCCCCAGGCCAAGCTTCTGCGGCGGCACGATCGCGGCATAGCCGGCGATGACCCCCGAGTCTTCCAGCCGGCGCACCCGCCGGAGCACGGCAGACGCTGACAACTGCACCTGGGCGGCGAGTTCGTCATAGGTGATGCGTCCCTGCAGTTGCAGCGCGGCAAGAATGCGCCGGTCCACGGCGTCCAGCGTCAATTCGGAGTCCATCGAAAGATCATTGCAGGAATGATCAGTACCATCCTGAATCAGCGCTGAGGGCTGCCACACGGTGCGTACCTGTCGCAACAGGGACAATCCTCTGCTGTGGCTACGGGCAAGCACCGAGCACCGAACCTGACACGCAGCTGAACAATCGGGACTCTGATGAACCGCCCGACCCGGAGTCCCCCCATGCACACCACCACCCGCCCCTGGCTGCAGAGCTATCCGGAAGGGGTGCCCGCCACCATCGATGCCGGGACGCAACGCTCGCTGGTCGATCTGCTCGACACCAGCTTCCGCCAGCACGCCAGCCGGCAGGCCGCCCTGTTCCTCGAACAGCCGATCAGCTTCCGCACCATCGACGAACAATCGGCCGCACTGGGCGCCTGGCTGCAGGCCCGGGGGCTGGCCCGCGGCGCACGTGTGGCGCTGATGATGCCGAACCTGCCGCAGTACCTGGTGGCCATTGCCGCCGTGCTGCGCGCCGGCTACATCGTCGTCAACGTCAATCCGCTCTACACCCCACGCGAACTCCAGCACCAGCTCGTCGATTCCGGCGCCGAGGCCATCGTCCTCCTCGAGAACTTCGCCGGCACGCTGGCCGAGGTGGTCCGCCAGACGCAGGTCAAGCACATCGTGCTCGCCGCGATGGGCGACATGCTGCCGCCCTGGCGGCGCCACCTGGTGAACTTCGTGGTGCGCCATGTGCGCAAGATGGTGCCCGAGTTCCGTTTGCCGGAGGGCCAGGGGCACAGCGTCACGCGCTTCAACGACGCCGTCGCCGCAGGCAGCCGCCTGAAGCTTGCACGCAGCGCGGTCGGCCCCGACGACATCGCCTTCCTGCAGTACACCGGCGGCACGACCGGCGTGTCCAAGGGCGCGACCCTGCTGCACCGCAACGTGGTGGCCAACATCCTGCAGAGCGAAGCCTGGTTCCAGCCCATGCTCGGCCGCATCGGCGACCAGCAGATGACCAGTGTGTGCGCACTGCCGCTCTACCACATCTTCGCGCTGACGGTGTCCTACTTCCTGGGCGCGCGCCTGGGCCACCGGCTGATCCTGATCCCCAATCCGCGCGACCTGCCGGCGCTGATCGGCGCGCTCAAGGGACACCGCATCCACATGTTCCCGGCCGTCAACACGCTCTACAACGCGCTGGCCCACAACGCCGAGTTCGCGCGGCTCGACTTCTCGCAGCTCGTCGTCTCCAACGGCGGTGGCATGGCGGTGCAGAAGGCCACCGCCGAGAAATGGCTCAAGGTCACCGGCTGCCCGATCGCCGAGGGCTACGGCCTGTCGGAAACCTCGCCCGTGGCCACTGCCAACCGCATCGACCTGAAGGAGTTCACCGGCACCATCGGCCTGCCGGTGCCCTCGACCGACATCGCCATCCGCGACGACGACGGCGAGGACGTGCCGACCGGCCAGCCCGGCGAGATCTGCATCCGTGGCCCGCAGGTGATGGCCGGCTACTGGAAGCGCCCCGACGAAACCGCCCAGGTCATGACCGCCGACGGCTACTTCAAGTCCGGCGACATCGGCGTGATGGACGAGCGCGGCTATGTCCGCATCGTCGACCGCAAGAAGGACATGATCCTGGTGTCCGGTTTCAACGTCTACCCGACCGAGATCGAGCAGGTGGTCAACCTGCACCCCGGCGTGCTCGAGTGTGCGGCGATCGGCATCCCGGACGCGCGCACCGGCGAAGCGGTCAAGCTGTTCGTCGTCAAGGACGACCCGGCCCTCGCCGAAGAGGACCTCGCCGCCTACTGCCGGGACAACTTCACCGCCTACAAGCGGCCCAAGTTCATCGAGTTCCGCGACGACCTGCCCAAGAGCAATGTCGGCAAGATCCTGCGCCGCGAACTGCGCACCTGATATCCACTGCCTCTCCACAGCCCTGTGCACCGCCCTGCGGCCTTGCACACCGGCTGTTCACCGGCTGTTCACCGGTACCTCACCGGTTGTTCACAGCTTTCCCACGCAGTTGACCGCCCCGCAGCGGCAGGCCAGCCGGCCTTCGTGGTGCGTTTCCCCGTAGTTGCAGGTGATCTCCTCACCGACGGGAATCGCCCGCATCGCGTAGATCTCGATGCGTCCCTGCCGGATGCGCAGCACCGCATTGGGCGCACAGGAGTGGTTCGTGAAGCGCAGCGGATCGCTCGATCTGGACGCATCAATCGCTCTTCTGGGCGAAATTTCCACCATCATGATGCGTTCCATCGTCTTCACGCGCTCCCACGCCTCGTGGACGCTGATCATCTCGCCCCGGATCTCGCCGATCTTGCGGCGGGCCGGAATCGCTTCGCCGGCGAAGGCGCCGGTGCCCTCGATCGGACTGGGCGCGGCCAGGACGGCGTACTTCTGAGGGTTGGCAGGCGTGCCCATGGACGGATCCCCGATCGTGAAAGCGGTGGATGGTACGGGTTGCCGTCACCGGGCCGCGCGCGCGGCTGTGGACAAGGTCCGTGACCGGCTGCACGGAACAACTCTGTGGAGAAGCGTTGAACAGGTGTGGAGTTGTTCATGGAAAACCGGCCTCCCGGAAAGTTGATCCCTCTGACTCCCGCGCTGCTCCACTGGGTCACACACAGACTTCTCACCAGCTCAAGTGCTTGATTCATAAAGGAAAAACAGGGTTGTGCACAAAAAACAGCCCCCTCTACTACTATGTACTATCTATAAAAAGATAAATAACAGAAGAGAAGAACAAGAAGTCTGGAAGGACAGAACAGACACCCGCCGGAACCGGAACACCAGGAAGACAGGGCACACGCAAAGCCGGGCCACAGAAGAAGCCAGGACAGATCAGGGAGAGAACTGCACCGACACACCCGCACACCGGATACGGGCAAACCCGGATCAGCCAGCCTCAGGCCAAGCTGGCACGCATCTTGAAAGACTGAGGGTCTTGCCAGCGCAAGGCCCCAGGTCGCTGGCAGACGGTTCCCCGGTTCCTCTCATCCCCAGTTCCTAGTCGGAGTCTGCATCCATGAATCACAAGCTCAACGTCGTCATCGCCGCAGTTGCACTGGCAGCGGCCACCCAGGTCAGCGCCCAGGAGGTTGTCAAGATCGGCCACGTTGCCCCGACCAGCGGCGGCATTGCCCACCTGGGCAAGGACAACGAGAACGGCGCGCGCATGGCGATCGACGAACTCAACGCCAAGGGCGTGTCGATTGGCGGCAAGAAGGTGAAGTTCGAGCTGCTGGCCGAAGACGACGGTGGCGATCCGAAGCAGGGCACGGCCGCGGCACAGAAGCTGGTCGACTCGAAGGTCTCGGGCGTGGTGGGTCACCTGAACTCGGGCACCTCGATCCCGGCCTCGAAGATCTACAGCGACGCGGGCATTCCGCAGATCTCGCCGTCGGCGACGAACCCGAAGTTCACGCGCCAGGGCTTCAAGACGACGTTCCGCGTGGTGGCGGACGACGTGCACCTGGGCGGCACGCTGGGTCGTTATGCGGCCAAGGAGCTGAAGGGCAAGTCGATCGCGGTGATCGATGACCGCACGGCGTACGGGCAGGGCGTGGCCGACGAGTTCGAGAAGGGCGTGAAGGGCGCGGGCGGCAAGACGGTGGCGCGCGAGTTCACCAACGAC
>NZ_CAWURG010000032.1:0-7867 GCF_963924895.1 uncultured Sphaerotilus sp. | reverse complement strand
CTTCAAGGCACGCTTCAAGACGAAGTTCAACGCGGACGTGCAGATCTACGCGCCGTACGTGTACGACGCGCTGAACGTGATGGTGGCGGCGATGGAGAAGGCGGGTTCGAGCGAGCCGGCGAAGTACCTGCCGGTGCTGGCGAAGACGACGGGCTACAAGGGCGTGACGGGCAACATCAGCTTCGACGAGAAGGGCGACGTGAAGAACGGCGCGCTGACGATGTTCACCTACAAGGGTGGCAACCGCGAGCAGATCGCCGTCGTGCGCTGACCGCGTCCTGACGCACCCGGCAAGGCGTCCTCGCGACGTTTTGCACACCAGAACCCGCTTGCTGTTTGCGCGACAGCAAGCGGGTTTTCTGTTGTCTGCTGCGCTGCAACAGCCGGACCAGTCCTTGCCGTATGCTGGTGCGTCTCCTTCTCAACGGGTGTGCCCACGTGGACCATCACTTCCTGACGCCGCTGTTCTCCCCCAAGTCGATCGTCGTGTTCGCGGGGCCGCCGGACCACCTGGACGAGGCGCCGTCGCTGGCCCGCGCCATGGTCCGCGAGCTGCAGGCGCACCCCTTCGACGGCACGCTGACCTTCCTCGACATCGACATGACGGGCACGCTGTCCGATCTGGCCCAGTCGCGGGCGGATCTGGCCATCATCGCGTTGCCGCACGGGCGCATCGCCGCCGCGCTGGAGATCGCCGGCCGCATTCGCTGCCGCGCCGCGCTGGTGCTGTCCACCGGGCTGCCGGCCGCGGAGTGCGCCGACCTGCATGCCATCGCGCGCCGACACGGCATGCACCTGCTCGGGCCGAACAGCCTGGGCCTGCAGCGCCCCTTGCTCAAGCTCAACGCCAGCGCGGCCGGGCGTCTGGCCGCGCCCGGCCCGCTCGCGCTGGTCTGCCAGTCGGGCGCGCTGACGGCGTCCATCCTCGACTGGGCGGCGCGCAACGCGGTCGGGTTCTCCACCGTGGTCTCGCTCGGGGCCAACACCTCTGTCGACCTGACGCAGGTGCTGGACTTCCTGGCCAACGACGCGGCGACCCAGAGCATCCTCGTCTACATGGAGGGCATCCACGACGCGCGCCGCTTCATGAGCGCGCTACGGGCGGCGGCGTTTGCCAAGCCAGTGGTGGTGATGAAGGCGGGTCGCCAGCCGGCGGGCTCCAAGGCGGCGCTGACCCACTCGGCCAGCATCGTCGGCTCGGACGACGTGTTCGAGGCCGCGCTGCGCCGCGCGGGTGTCGTGCGGGTGCGGGCCTTCACGCAGCTGTTCTCGGCCGCCAAGTGCCTGGCCTCGCGCTACAAGCCGATCGGCAAGGGACTGGCCATCGTCACCAACGGCGGTGGCCCGGCGGTGCTGGCGGCCGACCGCGCCAACGAGATCGGTCTGGACGTGGCGCGCCTGGTGGACACCAGCTGCACGGAACTCGCGCCACAGCTGTCACCCCATGCCACGCTGGAATCCGTCATCGACCTGGGCGAGGAGGCCACGCCGGCCCAGTTCCGCGCCGCGCTGCAGGCCTGCGCCAAGGACCGCTCGGTGCACGGCGTGCTGGTCATCTTCTCGCCCAAGCTCGACAGCGACCCGGACGCCATCGCACAGGTCGTCTGCGACAACGTGCACGCCATGGGCAAGCCGGTGATGACCTGCTGGATGGGCGAAGAGCGGGTGCGGGACGCCCGCATCATGCTCAATGCGCTGGCCATCCCGACCTTCCGGACACCGGAGGCCGCGGTCGACGCCTTCGCCAACGTGGCGAGCTTCTACCAGAACCAGCAGTTGCTGCAGCAGACGCCGCCGCCCCAGTCCACGCTGGCGCGGCCGGACGTCGAGGGCGCGCGGCTGCTGATCGAGGGCGTGCTGGCCGAGCGCCGGCGCGTGCTGACCGAGATGGAGTCGAAAGCCTTGCTGGCGGCCTTCCACATCCCCGTGACGCGCACCATGCTGGCCCGCACCGCCACCGAGGCGATGCTGATCGCCAGCCAGCTCGGCTACCCGGTGGCGCTGAAGATCGACTCGCCCGACATCAGCCACAAGTCGGACGTCGAGGGCGTGGCGCTCAACGTGATGACCGCCACCCAGGTGCGCGACGTCTTCAACGACATGCTGGCCGCCGTGCGCCGGGTGCAGCCGCAGGCGCGCATCAACGGCGTGACCATCCAGCCCATGAGCGGCAAGAAGCGCGGCCGCGAGATCTACATCGGCCTGACCACCGATGTGCCCTTCGGCCCGGTGATCACCTTCGGCTCGGGCGGCACGATGATCGAGCTGATCGCCGACCGGGCGATGGAACTTCCGCCGCTGAACCAGTTCCTGGCGCACCGGCTGATCGAGCGGGCGCGGGTGTCGACCCTGCTGGGCGAGTGGCGCGGCGCGCCGGCGGCCGACATCGAGGCGGTCGAGCAGATCCTGCTGCGGGTCTCGGAGATGGTCTGCGAGCTGCCGCAGCTGCGCGAGATGGACATCAACCCCATCATCGTGGACCACGACGGTGCGGTGGCCGTGGACGCCCGCATCGTCATCGACCACGCCGGCCCGACCGCGCGGGACTACAACCACCTGGCCATCCTGCCCTACCCGAGCAGCTACGAGCGCGAGTGGCCGATGAAGGGGGGCGACCTCTACACCATCCGCCCGATCCGCCCGGACGATGCCGACATGCTGCAGGCCTTCACCCGCAGCCTGTCGGAGGAGAGCCGCTACTTCCGCTTCGCCAGCGCGATGCACGAGCTGCCAGCGCGGATGCTGGCCCGCTACACGCTGATCGACTACGACCGCGAGATGGCGCTGGTGGCCGTGCACGTCGACCGCCGCCCGGGCGAGGACGGCAGCTTCGTCGAGACCGAGAAGATCATCGGCGTGTCGCGCTTCATCACCAACCCGGACCAGACCACCTGCGAGTTCTCGCTGGTGGTGTCGGACGACTACAAGGGCCAGGGGCTGGGCTCGCGGCTGATGCTGTCGATCGCCGACTTCGCGCGCAACAAGGGGCTGGCGCACATTGAGGGGCTGGTGCTGGCCAACAACCCCAACATGCTGCGGCTGATGCGCAGTCTGGGCTACGAGGTGCGCGCCTTCCCGGAGGATCCGGACTTCAAGCTGGTCGTCAAGGCGCTCTGAGGGGCCTTGCGGAGCCTGGCGCCACCAACGGGTGCCCTGGGGTGCCTGGACCGGGAAAATGCGCTCAGAGGGCCGGATCCGCTGGGCGCCCCGGCGGGTACTTGATGGCGTTCAGGCCGATCTTGCGGTCCACGGCCGCCGCGACGTCCACACCGCAGCGGTCGGCGATCTGCACCAGGTAGACCAGCACGTCGGCGATCTCCTCGCCCAGGTGCTGCTGCACGGCGGGATCGTCCGCGACGCGGGCGGAGGCCTCGGGCGTCATCCACTGGAAGATCTCGACCAGCTCGGCCGCCTCGACCACCATGGCCATCGCCAGGTTCTTGGGCGTCTGGTAGGGCTCCCAGCCACGCTCGGCCGAGAAATCGCGCAGGCGGGCCTGCAGTGCGGGGATGTCCATGGGCATCATCCTGCCATGAACACCCCTCTTGAACCCCTTCCCGAACTGGCCACACTGCGCATCGCCCTGGTCGGCGCCGGCCGTGTGGCGCGGGCGCTGGTGCTCGCGCTGGACCGGGCCGGCCTGCCGGTGATCGCGGTCGGCAGCCGGCAGCCCGAGCGGCTGTCTGCATCGAGTTATCCACAGCCCTGCACGCCGCAGCAGGCGGTGGACCAGGCCGATCTGGTGCTGCTCACCGTGGCGGACGACGCGATCGCGCCGGTGGCCGCGGCGCTGCGCTGGCGGGCCGGGCATGCCGTGGTGCATTGCAGCGGCGCCACCGAGGTCGCCGCGCTCGACCCCGCAGCACTGGCTGGTGCCCACACCGGCGGGTTCCATCCACTGCAGATCTTCTCCGACCCGGAGCAGGCCGCGCAGCGCCTGGCCGGCAGCACCGCGGCGATCGAGGCCGGCCCCGCGCTGATGCCGACGCTGCGCGCGCTGGCGGCGGTGCTCGGGATGCCGGCCATCGTGCTGCCGCCGGGGATGCGGGTGCGCTACCACGTGGCGGCCGGCTATGCGGCGAGTTTCCTGCTGCCGGTCTTGCAGGAGGCGGTGGCGCTGTGGGCCAGTTTTGGCGTGGACGAGGCCGATGCGCTGCAGGCGCTGCTGCCGCTGTCGCGCGGCACGCTGGAGGCCGCCGAAGCGCGTGGGCTTGCTGGAGCGGTGTCGGGGCCGATCGCGCGGGGTGACCTCGGCGTGGTGCAGCGCCACCTCGATGCACTGGCGGCGCTCGGGCCGCAGCGGGCCGCGTTCTACCGCTTCCTGGCCGGTCCCCAGCCGGCGCTGGCGCGGCAAGCGGGACGTTTGGATGAAGATTTGTGCAAGCGCCTCGATTTTTTACTCCGGGATGCGAACTGTTAAGAAAAAGAACGACACAATTTGTGCAAATTCAGCTTTCATCTGCCATGGCCCGCCTGTCGTCCCCCGCCCACAACCCCTTCTCGACCGCTTCGGCGGCCGACGGTGTCGAGCCGTATGTCTCGCCGCCGAGCCTGCGCGGGGTGGACTACAGCATCCCGGGCGGCTATCGCCACCACTTCGAACGGTCCTGGCTGGTGCCCAGCCGACCAGTGCTGCTGGCATTGCTGTGCGTGGTCGGGCTGATGGGCTACCTGCGCAGTGACCGGCTCCTGCCCGTGCTCCTGGGCACCACGACGACGCGGGTGCCGGTGGCAGACCGGGCGGCTTCGACCGTCAATCCCTGGAACGGGGAAGCGCACTGGGGCCGCACCCCGAAGCAGGCCGAGGCCTTCCCGCTCGACTTCCCCGCCAACCTGCCGGCCACGGCGGCGGGACCGGCCACGGGCAGCGGCTCCGGGGTAGTCAAGTGCGTCCAGTCGGACGGGATGGTGGTGTACCAGCAGCGCGATTGCGGCCCTGCGGCTTCGGCAATCAGGTCCGCCAGTGGCAGCCGCTGAGGGCTTCGGGCGCGCCCTGCGCCTGCTCGCAGGACTGGGGTTCGCGGTCCTTCTCGCGGCCTGCGGCGGCGGTGACGAGGATCCGGGCACTGGCACGGACACCGGTGGCGCCACGGTCTATCCCGCCCCGAACGGCCCGGCCGCCACCGACCGGGTCATCCGCCAGGACTACGGCGGCTACCAGCTCACCTACGACTGCACCACGCACACGGCGCTGCAGTACAGCTACACCCTCGAGTTCGACAACGGGACCGCCGCGCGACCGAGCAACTTCACGCTCGATCCGACCCTGCCCGCCGGCTGTGGACAACAGACCACCGCCAACAGCTACGCCGCGGCCATCCACCCCGGCTACGACCGCGGTCACCTCGTCTCGTCCAACCACATGGACTACGACGCCGAATACATCAAGCGCGCCAACTACATGACGAACATCGTCCCGCAGGTGGCGACGTTCAACCGCAATGTCTGGCTCGACGCCGAAAACGTCGCCGAGTGCTACCGCGACATCGCGCCGGTGCAGGTCTACGGCGGCGTGGTCTACAGCGACCCGTCCAACGACTGGTTCCTCGCCAGCCACGGCATCCGCACGCCGGAGTATTTCTGGAAGGCCATCGTCACCACCGACCCGGCCACAGGCGCGACCAAGGCCATTGCCTGGTACATCCCGAACGTCGAAGGGCTGACCGCGCTCGATCCCTACCTCGTCAGCATCGACGAGCTGGAGCGCCTGGTCGGCACCGAACTGGTCGGCATCACCGCGCTGCCAGCGGTCAAGGCGATGAAGCCGGCGACGAGCTGGCCGCTGCCCACCGGCTGCAACTACACCTGAACACCTGAGTCCCGCCGTTATGCTGCGTGCCAGGAGAGTGGCACGATGGAACACGGACACTGGCTCAACGCCTCGCTGGTCTACCTCGCCGCGGCGGTGATCGCGGTGCCGCTGGCGCGCAAGCTGGGACTCGGCTCGATCATCGGCTACCTGGGCGCGGGCATCGCGATCGGCCCTTTCGGCCTGCAGTTTGTCCGCGATCCGGACGCGATCCTGCAGTTCGCCGAGTTCGGTGTCGTGCTGATGCTGTTCCTGATCGGGCTGGAGCTGGAGCCGCCGCGGCTGTGGGCCATGCGGCGCTCGATCTTCGGCTGGGGCAGCGCGCAGGTGCTGGGCTGTGCGCTGGCGGTGGGCGGCGTGGCGCTGCTGCTGGGCGTGTCCTGGCCGGTCGCGGTGGTGACCGGGCTGGGGCTGGCGCTGTCGTCCACGGCGGTGGCGCTGCAGGTCATGCAGGAGCGCAACCTGATGGGCACCGCGGGCGGGCAGGCCGGCTTCGCGATCCTGCTGTTCCAGGACGTGGCGGCCATTCCGATCCTCGCGCTGATCCCGCTGCTCGCGCCCAAGGTGCAGGACAGCGGCCATCCGTGGAGCGAGGCGCTGCGGGCGCTGGGGGTCATCGTCGGCATCATCGTGGTCGGCCGGCTGCTGCTGCGCCATGCGCTGCGCTGGATCGCGCGCAGCGGCTCGCCGGAGATCTTCACCGCCGCGGCGCTCGGGCTGGTCGTCGGTCTGGCCAGCCTGATGGAGGCGGTGGAGCTGTCGGCCGCGCTCGGCGCCTTCCTCGGCGGCGTGCTGCTGGCCGAGAGCGAATACCGGCGCGAGCTGGAAACCGACGTCGAGCCCTTCAAGGGCCTGCTGCTCGGGCTGTTCTTCATGGCGGTGGGCATGTCGATCGACTTCCACGCCGTGCGCGACCACCTCGGCGCGGTGCTGGGGCTGCTGGCTGGCTTCCTGGCGATCAAGGCGCTGGTGCTGTGGGGGCTGGCGCGCTGTGTGGCGGTGCCGGGGCCGGAGCGGCCGGTGTTCACGCTGCTGCTGGCGCAGGGCGGCGAGTTCGCCTTCGTGGTCTTCCAGCAGGGGGCCGATGCGCATGTGCTGACCGAGTCCCAGCTCTCGGTGCTGATCGGCACGGTGGCGCTGTCGATGCTGGTCACACCGCTGCTGCTGGTGGTGATGGACCGCTGGGTGTTGCCACGTTATGCACAGCAATCTGTGGATAACTCGCCCCATGCGCTGACCGAGCCGCAGGAGGCGCCGGTGATCATCGCCGGCTTCGGCCGCTACGGGCAGGTGGTCGGGCGGCTGCTCTATGCCAACGGCCTGAAGGCGACCGTGCTCGACCACGACGCCGAGCAGATCGCCTCGCTGCGCGGCTTCGGTTTCCGGGTCCACTATGGCGATGCCACGCGGCTCGACCTGCTGCGCATGGCCGGCGCGGCCTCGGCCAAGGTGCTGGTCGTGGCGATCGACGATGTGGACCAGAGCCTGAAGCTGGTCGATCTGGCGCGGGAACACTTTGCGCACCTGACGCTGGTGGCGCGGGCGCGCAATGTGCAGCACTACTTCGCGCTGCGCGACCGCGGGGTCACGCTGATCGAACGCGAGACGCTGGACGCGGCGCTGGCCTCCGGACGCAGCGTGCTGGAGCACATGGGCTGGGAGTCGGACCGCGCCAGCGCGCTGGTCAGCCGCTTCCGCAGCCACTCGGTCGCGCAGCTCGAAGCCCTCTGGCCGCACCACCGGGACGAGAAGACGCTGTTGTCGATGGCGCGCAAGGGGCGCCAGCAACTGGAAGAGCTGTTCGCGCAGGAGCGGGCGCAGCGCGACGACCACGAGCGGCCCTGACCAAAACGCAGCGACGTTGCTTCCACTGCCTCTGGCCAATACCCGATAGAAAAATTTCCGAACTGAGGACTTTGTCCTGGTCAAGTTATTTCGCACAGCCCGATAGGTTGTTTGATTGCCGATTGATGCTCGAAGGCATTGGGTGGCAAGTTGCCCAGTGTGGAGTGCAGACGCACGCTGTTGTAGAAGCTGACGATGTAGTCGGCGATGTCG